>CAZFPO010000060.1:5102-12988 GCA_964521105.1 uncultured Lentimicrobiaceae bacterium
GCACAAAATCGTAGGGGAAAGGTTGGAAAAAATCGTTTGAATTGTCTCCATTTGGTGTAAAAACATTGGGTAAAGTATATGGACTACACTCATTCAAATCGATACAAACAAAGTTGCTTAAAGTACTTTGGTTGTATGCCGAATCGAAAGCAACCACCGCAAAGCATCCTGCTAAATAATTAAAATTTGATGTTTCATAAGTGGTTTGCGTTTTTGTTAAAATGGAATCAATTTTGGCAAATGAACCATCTCCGGTAGCATTAAAATAGATATAATATCCTTTAATGTCAGTCATACAGGAGTCGAAAGGTAAAGACCATGAGAACTGATTTTTATCACAATCGGTTGAGCCAATTAGATTTAAACGACAAGGGGGGACATTATCTTTTGGAATTTCACACTTTTTTTGAGAGAAGTTTATTAATGGAGTGGTTGTTCCGGCAATCGTGTAATCGCCCTTACTGCGAACATAATAGCAATATTGTTGACCATTCACCAATGGATAATCAACATAAAATTGTTGTTGAACAGTGGTTATGGAATCCCAAAGGGAACTTGTCTCATTTTGACGGAAAATGGTGTATTCTTCATTCATCCATGGAACCATCTCGTTCCAGCTAATCATGATTTTTTTGTCAGCAGGACTTAGTCCAATAAAAACACTTTCGGCAGGATTTGAGGTGCTTATGAGTAAGTCGTTGCCAGGTGTTCGGTTGTAGAATTCAACTTTGTAAAACAAAGAACCGTTAACGGTGTTAATGGAATTTTCGGTGTAAATAGTATCATCTAAGCTTTGAAAATTTGCAACAGCAGTATAGACTCCATTTTGAGAAGAAGATTTGAGTAAAATATATTCATAAGGTCCCGGAAATTGAGTGGTGTTAAATTCGGTCGGTTTCGACCAAGCGATATACGTTTTTCCATTTATGGCATCCGTTTCTTCCACACTTACATTGGTGATAATTGGAACATCTTTAATAAGTGATGTACAAACTTCTTCCGAAGCGTAGCTCTCGGCAAAGTCAGGATAGGTAGCAATAACCACATAACAATATTGATTTCCGGAAATCAGTCCAAGACCATTGTTATTATCTGTAAAAGTGGTGTCGTTAATTGAATTTAATGTGCCAACCAGCACAAAGCCAGTGTATTCGGGGACTCCAGTTTCGCAATAACCATGAGTCCAACCCGAAGGACCATTATGGCGATAAACTTTGTAACCGTTGGCGTTTGAGCAAAAGTGTTTACTCCATGATATTTTAATAGAATTTCCTATGGGATTAGCCGAAACATTTTGTGGAGCAGGCGAAACTACCGTAACTCTCATCGATTTAATGGAAACCAAACTGATAGGACTACCATTGTCGGCTGCTTTAAAAGTAAATTGATAGGGGTATTTGCGAACATGGCTACAATTGGTGCTCCATGTAAGTTGTGATTGAACCGTTCCATAACCAATTATTGGTTGAGGAAAACTAGCAGGAGAAGAAGCTAAATTTAAAGCACCACCAGTTCCTGTAAGTGTAATTTGGTCGCCATCAGGGTCGGTTGCACTAACATTTGACGAAAAGAATGAACCTGCTTCAATACAAGTATCTAAAGATGTTACTATAATAGGAGGGTGGTTATTGCACGCTCCTATTGTAATTTGCATGTCACGCAATACACTTCCTATCCGAATTCCACTTCGCCATTCTTCGATTAATATTGCAATATTATATTCTCCTTGCATAACCGGACTATCCCAAAACAAATCGCCGGTGTTTGGGTCGATGGATAGCGATGTAGAAGCAAGAGGTAAAGAATAACCAGGAATTACTTCACCATTTAAACCTAAACACGATACTAAACGATATGATAAGCTGTCGCCATCGGGGTCGTAAGCACCTGGATTATGATAAAAAGGAATATTTACACAACCATTATCAATTGGTGGATTTAATAAAACTGGCGAACTATTAGGTCCTAAAAAAGGATTTATGACAATATTGGTTTGTATATAAAATGGTATGTTAACGGAGTTAGGAATATTTACTACACCATAATTACGATTTGGGTCTTCCATCGAGATTGTGTAATTACCCGGTGCTGGAAATGTATGATTTGCGATATAAATATTTTTAGAAATATCATTTGGATAATCAATTTTATCAATTCGATTAATTGTGCTAGAAGTACCATCTCCCCATAAAACGTCAAGGGTTGGTCGGTCGGCAGGACTGGGTGTATAGGTGTATGTAATTAGGGTAAATTCGTAAGTCAAGCCATTAATATGACGAAATGTAATTTCTCCTGCTCGCTGATGGGTGGCAAATGCAACACTCAACGACAATAAAAATAACAATATCGTCGAAATTTTTTTCATAAACATGTTTACTAAACGCAAAAATATAGAATTTCGTTCAATAAAAATTGAAATTAATGCTAATAAATATTAATAAAACCCAAATTGAACTATTGTAATGCATTAAGTTAACTCAAATTGCAATTTTGGCAAATTGAAATTTTGTTTTTTTGTTTTAAAACCATGCTTTGGAAGTTAATTCGTGCTTTTGAGTGTAAGATAGTGTGAAAATCAGTAGTTGAAAAATTACCAAAAATATAATACGGAACTTTGTCATTACAGCATGCAACTATTTGAGAGTCAGATGTTATAATAGTGTGTGTCCACAAACGCCTGCAATAATTTTTGATTTTTTTTGAAGAATCAATTTGACCATTTTTCATCGAATATCTGTCTTTTGATTTTGGAATCAATTGGTTGCTGTCGGTTTGGTTATATATTTGAATCGATTTTAATTGAAAATTGAAACCAAATTTTGTAGCAATATTTTTAATTTCGGCAGTGTTTTTTTCTGAAATTGAAGTTGATAAACATTGTGCTATAAATGAGGGCGACATTGAATGATGTTTTTGTTTGGCTTCAGCCAAAAATTTCATTCCTTGAATTAATTTTTCAAAACTTCCGCCTTTACGATATGCTTCGTAAGTGGATTGATTCCAGCCATCTAACGAAATAATTATTGTATCTAATCCTGAATTTACTAAATCGTTGGCTAGTTGCTCTGTTATTAAATTTCCATTGGTTGAAATAACGGTCATTAACCCTTTTGTTTTGGCAAAAGATATCATTTCAATAATATTTTTGTTAATGAGAGGCTCGCCCTGAAAATAAAGATTAATAATCCATGATTTTTTGCTAATTTCTGAAATAAATTTTTTGTATATTTCTATATCAATAAAGTCTATTTCTCGTTTAATTTGGTTTAATCCATTCAAACATTCAATACATTTTAAATTGCAAATTGAACTGCTTTCGATATTAATTACAATTGGAACCCCCCAATTAATAGGATGTTTGATAATTAAACTGATGTAATAGGATATAATTACTTTTACAGCATTTGTAAAACGCTGCCAAGAAATAGTGTGTAAGCATAAATAAAAAAAACTTTTGTTGTTATTTTTCATCCTCTTCTTTTAATGAGGCTGTGAGCTTTTGAACAATACGATTAGAGATAAAAAATTCACGAGCTACAATTCGCACAAAAGTATAGGTTGGAATGGCTATCATCATTCCAATAATGCCAGCAATACTTCCACCAATTACAATTATTAAAAATATTTCGAGTGGATGAGCCTTAACACTTTTTGAATAAATAAACGGTTGAATTAAAAAGGCATCAATTAAATTGGTAAATAAAAAAGTACCGGCAACTTTAAACAAAATGGGCATAAACTCGGTGCTCATATCCATTGGTAAACTTGAAGTTACAGCTAACAATAAGCCAATTAACATGCCTAAAATTGGTCCAACGTATGGAATAATATTTAGTAAACCTCCGATAAATCCAATTAAAAAAGCATTTTCAACACCAAGTAACCATAAAACGGTGGCTTCAATTCCTCCAACTAATATAATATCGATGATTAATCCTAAATAATATCTAGAAAGTAAGTTTTTGGTAGATTTTAAAATTCGTTGAGTTTCGTCGTGAAATTTTATTGGAATAATTAAAAATAATGCTCTGTAAACAATTCTGTTGTCGCGGAGTATGAAAAAAGTGATAAAAAGTACAGCAAAAACACCAATAAATAAGCTAACAACAAAATCAAAAATATTTGAGACAAATGAAGAAATTTGAATTTTAGAAAAGAAAACGGACACTTCTTTTAATAATACACTTTTTAAATCGGTTTCTTCCGAGATTAATCCGTAACTTTTCAGAAAATACTCGAGTTGTAAAATGTAATCGCCTAAGCCTTGTTCAATAGTTGATATGCTAATGCTAGAAAGGGAGTTTAATTGCTCTGAAACTAATGGTAAAATAAAGTACAATAGCGTTGAAAAACCAATAATTAGTGTTAATATGCCGGCTAATACCGAAACAATGTGTGGGATTTTATATTTGCCCACGTGTAATTTGTCGACAAATGTAACAATTGGTTGAGCAATTAATGATAAAACTACCGCAATTAGAATATATAATACAATTTTAAAAAAGTACCATACTGCGAAAGCTAAAAGTAAAAAACCTAAAACTCCACCAATTATGTTTTTATATTTGTTAATCATATTAATTTTGAATTTTGTTTGTGACGTTGATTATCTCTTTTTGTTTTTTTTAGTATATTTTGCTTTATAGCTTCTTCCAAGTTAACACCGGTTTGGTTAGCAATACATGTTAAAACCCATAAAACATCGGCTAATTCATCCGACAAATTTACATTATTATCGCTTTCTTTGAATGATTGTTCGCCATATTTTCGTGCTATGATACGTGCAACTTCTCCAACTTCTTCGGTTAAAATTGCCATATTGGTCAGTTCGTTGAAATACCTTACACCATTTAGTTTAATCCATTCATCAACTGTTTTTTGTAGTTCGTCAAGGGTCATTATTCTTTGTTTTTTGTGTCAATTATAATAGTAACGGGTCCGTCATTTATAAGTTCAACACACATCATAGCTCCAAAAATTCCAGTTTCTACTTTAAGCATAGAAACCGATTTCATTGTATCAATAAATTTGACATACAAATTGTTGGCAAAATCGGGTTTTGCCGCTTTTATGTATGAGGGACGATTTCCTTTTTTAGTTGATGCATGGAGTGTAAACTGACTAACAATTAAAATTTCACCCTTAACATCTTTAACCGATAGGTTCATAATCTCATTTTCATCATCAAAAATTCGTAATTGAGAAATTTTTGCACAAAGCCAATCGATGTCTTCGGTTGTATCAGCATCTTCAATTCCTAATAAAAGTACTAATCCGTTATTGATTTCTCCACAAACGATGTTTTTAACTTTTACATTAGCACTTTTGACTCGTTGAATAACAGCTCTCATAAATTATTCTAATTTCCAAGATTCAATTTCTAAATCTTCATCATTTACAATATTGACATAATTTTTATAACGCACAGCGTTTATTTCACCCGATTTAACCGCTTCTTTAACCGCACAACCAGGTTCGTGAATATGGGTGCAATTATGGTATTTGCATTGATTCATAAATGGACGCATTTCTAAGAAAAAATGACTTATTTCATATTTTTCATAATCGATTAATCCAAATTCTTTAATGCCTGGCGAATCAATAATATAACCACCTTTTCCAAGTTCGTGCATTTGAGCAAAAGTAGTAGTGTGCGTTCCTTTATTGTGTGCATCTGAAATTTCGCCAATCCGAATGTTTAAATCGGGATCAATAGTGTTTAATAATGCCGATTTACCTGCACCTGAATGCCCCGAAAATAGGGATGTTTTTCCTTGCATTTTACGTTTTAATTCGTCGATGCCTTGATGCGAAATAATGGAAGTAACAATGCTCGAATATCCGATTTTTTCATACAAATTTTGAACTTTTTCTAGCGTAACTAATTCCTCTTTCGATAATAAATCGACTTTGTTAAAAACTAATTCAACAGGAATTCGATATGCTTCAGCAGCGGTTAAAAATCGATCTACAAAACCCAAAGAGGTGCGAGGTTGTTTTTGTGTAATCACCAAAAATGCCATGTCGATATTTGCCGCAATAATATGCGAAACTTTGGATAATCGAATAGATTTTCTGATGATGTAATTTTTTCTGCTTTCAATTTCGGTAATAAATCCAATTTGTTCATTATCTTTATATTCGAAAACAACACGGTCGCCAACTACAATTGGATTTGTCGTTTTTATACCTTTTATTCGGAATTTGCCACGTAATTTACATTGAACCATTTTGCCATCGTTGGTTTTTACATTGTACCAACTGCCTGTAGATAACATTACTAAACCCGAATGATTCATTTTATTAAATTAATTAGGCAAAAATACATTTTTTTAAGTGAGAATGCTGCAAATTTTGAAAATCTAAAACTTTGATTTTAGTGATGATATGGTTCTCCTTTTAAAATTGTCATAGCTCGATATAATTGCTCTAAAAATATTAATTGAACCATTTGATGCGTGAATGTCATTAACGAAAGCGAAAATAATAGATTAGCACGATTATAAACATCTTGACTAAATCCATAAGGTCCACCACTGATAAAAATCATTCGTTTTATTCCAGTATTCATCTGTTTTTGAATAAAATCGGCAAATTGAATCGAGGAATATGTTTTGCCTTTTTCGTCTAAAAGTATAACCAAATCAGACGAGTTAAGTAACGACAGTATCTTTTCACCCTCTTTTGTTTTTTGTTGCTCAAAAGTGAGCGATTTTGTGTTCTTAAGAGGTGGTATAATGATGTTTTGAAATTTAATGTAATGTGGAATCTTTTGAGAATACTTTAGATTGCCTTCGTTTAAGTATGCATCATCGGGCTTTGCAAAAGCTATAAATACAATTTCCATTAAAATCGAATTAGTTCGTTGTACATTTCAAGGGCAAATTTATCAGTCATTGCCGACAAAAAATCAATAATTGCTTTATTGTAATCCCTCTGTTTTTCAATGTCGTATATCATCACATTATGATAATTGTTTTTCGATCTAATATTTGGAGCGTAATTAGAATATTTTATTAGCCAATTTTCAAAATGTTTTATTAGTGTGGGGTAAAATTTTAATTGTTTATCTAAAAATGAATGAGTTTCATTATCATCAGTGCCTTTTACTAAGGCATTAAATAACGATTCAATAATTAGCTTGCTAAACTTTTCATAGTTGTTTAAGCGAGGGTGTAAATAAATGTGTTTGTAATTAAATTGTTTGATTTTATTTAACGCTAATCGATAGGGCTCGGAAAAATAAAGCCCGTCAGTTGGATTACTATTGTTGCATAAATCAATTGCAAAACGATGTATTAAAACGGTGTTGTTAATTATTTTAAAGGGTTCTGGATTAATTATCATTAATATTTCTGACAATTCTTCTAATTGCGATTTGGTTAGAATATTAAGTCCTAAGGCGTCTTCAATATCTCGTCCCAAATATGAAATTTTATCGGCAATTTTAACAACTGCTGCTTCCCATGTGAATGGTGGATGTTCGTTAGGTCGTGCGATGCTTTGTAAATCTATAGCTTCATTACGTGGAAAAATCGATTTTTCGTCCACTTCGCCACAATGTGAAATAAGTCCGTCTCGAACCGAATATGTAAGTGATAAATTAGAATAAATACCTTCGGAGTTTTGAAGCAATTCGATAGAATCGGCAAAATGCAAACTATTTTTTTCGTGCCAAAAATTACCTCCAAACGAATTTTTTGCTAAATTGGACAAAATATGCTCGCCATCGTGCCCAAAAGGGGCATGACCAATATCGTGTCCAATAGCTATTGCAAGAGCTAATTCAGTATTCAAACCTAAATAATTGCAAATGGTATAGCTAACCGATGCTACATGGCTAACATGTTCAATTCTAGTACAGATATGATCGTTTGAAGTAGCAT
>CAZFPO010000060.1:13088-16415 GCA_964521105.1 uncultured Lentimicrobiaceae bacterium
GCTACATGGCTAACATGTTCAATTCTAGTACAGATATGATCGTTTGAAGTAGCATGAAAAACTTGGGTTTTATGTTTTAATCGCCGATACGCTTTGGAATGTAATAATCTATTGTAATCTCGCCAAAACTCGCTTCTAATATCATCTTTTCTGCTTATGATTTTGCCATTTCTGGAAATTGATTCCTCCCATTTTGAATTTCCTTCAATGGTAGCTTGTTTAGTGAATTTTTTTTCAATCATTGTGATTATTTAAAAATAATTGATTTAATAGTTGACGTTTTTTTTGTAACAAAATAAATGGGCGAAAATATCGCAATAATAATCACTCCAATAGAGCAAATATCAATGATGGCAAAATTTAAAATACTTAAATTAACAGGAATATGGTCTATGTAATAATTTTCGGCATCCAATTTTATAACTTCAAACTGTTTTTGAATGAAAATTAAGATGAATGATATTAAATTGCCTAAAAATATTCCCCAAAATAATATTCGGGAAGTTAAATTTATAAATATGGAACTCAAAGCCGAATTGCTACACCCCATTGCTTTCATAATTCCAATAAAAGATGTTTGCTCAAGAATGAAAATTAATATGGTAGAAATTAACGTTAAAATGCTGATTATTGAAATAATACTTATTAAAACAATAATATTTACGTCAAAAAGCTCAATCCAGTCAAATAAATCGGGATATAATTGTTTTATACTTTGTGATCGAAGATTGTATGGAATGTTTGTGCTAATTTCTTTATTTGTTTCATCAAGTTTTGAGAAATCATTGAGAATTATTTCAATACCCGACGACTGGTTAGCAAGCCATGAATTTAATTTTTGAATGTGTTTAATGTCGACAAATAAATATTTTTTGTCGAAATCGCCCAGCCCAGTATCATAAATTCCACATACTTTAAAAACTCTAACTCGTGGTGGTTCTTGAATAAAATAAACTTGAACTTTTTCGTTCAATTTAATGTTTAGTTTATTGGCAATAGTTTTTGAAATTAAAATGTCGATAGAAGAAGAGGAATCAGTAATATTTGGAGCTTTTCCTTCCACCAAGTTGTCGTTCATGAATGACCAATCATAGTTAATATCAACCCCTTTTAAAACAATACCTTCTATTTGGTCATTCATTTTTAAGATTCCAGCTTTTAAGCCAAAAGATTGGACATGCTTTACATTTGAACTTTGACTTATGGTTGAATATAAATCAGCGTTTGCATCAACCGGTAATGATTCGTATGAGTTATTAGAGTCGTAATTAGATATTTGAATATGAGAGCCAAATCCACTTATTTTATTACTAATAGCTGTTTGATATCCCTGAACAATAGAAAGTGATAATATCATTACAATAATACCTATTGTAATGCTAACAATTGCTAATATGTATATTGGTTTTGAAAACTTTTTATGATTTTCTTTTATTAAACGATTTGTAATAAACTGACTAAAAAAAAACATTTTTTGGATTTTATAACTGAATATCAAAGCCTATTCGGATTTGAGGGTTTGAAAAAGGAGAATAAGGTCCTTGATTAAAATTCCACAGAACACTAATATGCATCGAAGAAAAGTCGCCAATTAGTTGTCGGTATCCTCCACCTAGAAACAAATTATTTTCCCATAAACGTTCGTTCAGCATATTATTTGTGCCAGGAATAATGCTTATTTTTTCGTAATTAATTATTTCATATTCTGCATGCAGAAAAAATTTTTCAAAAAAGTAGTATCTAGCAAATAATCGTCCTCCATATATATCAGTTGAGATGGCAGGAACGTATCTTGCATCTTTAAAATATTGGTATGTAGCGCCTATTCCTACTGCTATATTTTCGGTAATACGATATCCTAAAATTGGAGAAACATCAATAGCCGTAACACTTCCAAACTGTAATCCAAAATTACCTCCTGTAAAGTATGGTCTCTCAACTCTTTTATTTTCTATTGGTTTCTGCTCGTTTTTTTGACAATAAACTTCCGTTTTGAATAAAGTAAGTGCAAAAAATAGAGAAAAAATAGAAATATAATTCTTCATAAAAAATTAAAATTGACTACAAAATTACTTTTTTTTATTGACAAACTATTGGGATGTTACATCAAATTTTAAAGATACAAACTTATTAAAAAAACAAACCCAATTATTTATAAAGAAGGGGTAGAGGATTTATTTTTTTTATTGAATCGAGGGATTTCAAAAATACTAAATTGCAATCCAATTGTAGGTATTATAGTAATTCCGGAAGCATGAATAAATTTTTGATTTAAAATTTCATAATTTCCATAATCCTGATAATACATGGCAATTGAGCCTAAAACATAAATGTATTTGTAACCAGCCTTTAAATTAATAAACATACCAAACGAATGGTAGTTTTTTTTGCTATTAAAAGGTTTAACTTCAACCAAATCAGTTGAATTGGCAATGTGTGTGTAAATATTTTTCGGATTAAATCCATATTTTATCATTGAAAAATTATAAGCTAATCCAAACGAAAAAGCTCCATATTTTTCTTCTTCACCAATAGGAGCACTAAATATTAATGGAAACAGAAAATCTTTACGTTCGAGTTCAAATCCTAAAAATTTTTGTACTTTGTTTAATCCAAAAGGCAAATCGTACGATTGTTTAGAAAACTGAAACCCAATACTACCGCACATTCCACTCTTTTCAGGTTTATTAATGGTGCCTGTTGATCCCATAAATTGAAAGGCTGCGTCAAAAACATGAACACCGGAGGCAAATTTATAACCTGCATCAAGTCGTTTGCAAATTCCGTATCTAAGATAAAAATCATAACCTGTTCCAATAGGATCAAGCGAGTATGACAGAGCTATTTTTTCTATTGCTGTGATTGATTCTTCTAATTTCACAGTATCTTCATTTATTAAATCAGTTGCGGTAGTAACTGCACCATCAATTAAACTAGTAGCTATTGATGATGAAAAATTTCCAGAAAAATTACCTCCAAAGCGAAACTGTTTATGAGGTGTAACTTTTCCAGAATTTGTAATTGCTCGAGGAGCAGCACAACTATACAATATTAATATTGTTAGAGTGATATAGAAATAGGATAAGTTTATTTTCTTATGTTGAAATTTTATACTTTTCATATAATACTTTTTTGCAAATTTATCATTAAATCCATTTTAATTTCAATTATTGTTTTTTTTATTTCGATTAGATTATAGTTTTATGATTTTTTCTCCATGAAAATCAGCAAAGTATGAAAAACTCAAAAAAAAAGTTTAAAAAAGTGTTGTAGATAATAAAAAGTTATTACCTTTGCAGTCCCAAAAGAGGGAAACTGAAAATGGGG
>CAZFPO010000061.1:0-3982 GCA_964521105.1 uncultured Lentimicrobiaceae bacterium
TATTTTATGACTGACAAAATGGCAATTCGTGGTAAAGTTGGTATTAATACAGCTCGCAATTCTAATTCTCTTTATTTTGATGATCCAAAAGATGTTTTTACAAGTCCAACTGATCCTGATAGCTGGGGAGAAATTAAAGATGTAAAAGTTACTTCAACAACAGCGATTGTTTTAAGTGGTGGAGTTGAATATCGTCGTGGACATAACCGCTTACAAGGTTTTTATGGTGGCGAAGCTTTGTTAGGCTTTAACATGGCAAGTACAAAAAATTCTTGGGGTGTTGAAATTAACCAAGACGCTATTACTAATGGATACACAAATGGCGATGGTTCTGCTTTAAGTGGACGAGTTTTATCTACTTCAGCTGGTACTGCAATCACTTTTGGTGTTCGCGGTTTTGCAGGTGTTGAATATTTCTTTGCACCAAAAATGTCAATTGCTGGCGAATTTGGTTGGGGCTTAGGTTTAAAAACTACACCTCGTGGTAAATCAACTGTTGAAAATTGGACTACATCAAATGCTGTTGAAGAAAAAGAAACCAAAGGTTCTACTAAAGGTTCTGGTTTTGGATTCCAAGTAGATAATGGATTTGGACAAAACTTACTTCCATCAGCTGCTTTAACTGTGAATTTTCACTTCTAATCCCAAAATAAATTTCTATATAGAGCAGATGCGAAAGTGTCTGCTCTTTTTTTGTCCTACAAAAAATAAATTAACAAGTAAAAGTTCGGTTTTATACTTTATATCATTTTAATTTATTAATTAGTCCAATAATCATCATTGAGACCTCCTCGCCTCTGTTGGTGTTGTTACCAATGGGGGCGTTTTTTTTAAAATAGTCGGAGGACGACTATTCCGAAATATTCGGGTATAGTCGTTCCCCGACTATATCAAAAAAGTTTTCTATCCTTTTAAACTGATATCCAACAAGCTGTCTTTTTTCAGAATTTCAACATGCTTGTCTTTTAGTTTTATAATGCCTTCACTTTCAAAGATTTTTAAAATTTTCACTGCACTTTCTGTTGACATGCCCGCAAAATCGGCTACATCTTTTCGAGTTAATAATGGGAAAATATCTATATCAAAAAATCGCTCCGATGACAAATAAATCAGTGTTTCTGCCAATCGTCCATTCATTTGTTTGAACATTACTTTTTTAAACACATCATACAATGAGGCATTTTGTTGATAATAACGTTTAGTAAGGTTAAAACTAAACATTCCGTTTTGTTGTGCAATTTCCGACACTGTTTTTGTATCTATTAAAATTGCCTGACATTCGGTTAAAGCAAGCGATGAATAATTGAAAACTTGCTGGGTAAACACCGACGAAAGTCCCACAAACTCTCCAGGACGTACAATGCGCAAATTAAACGTTCGGTCGTCGAGTCCTTCGAGATATTGTTTAACAAAGCCTTTAATTACAAACAAAATATAAGTGGAAAAAGTGCCTTGTTTCGATATTGTATCGCCTTTGCGAAATAGAACTTGTGTTTTACTCGAGCGAATTATTTCCATCTCTTCCATCGACAGCAACTGAAAACATGGTGCTTGAATATCACATAAAAAGGCATCATCATGTTCAAAAATGGTTTTCATGGGCTGATTATATTTATTGGCAAAGTTAGGACAAATTTTTTAGAATAAATTTCTCCAATTAAATCAACTTTTTTGTTGAGGTATTTCAATGTTTTAGCTGAGGTATAGATGCCCTGTTTTTTTACGATCTGCCAAATACCGTGGTAACTTTGCAGAAAATATAAATCTAACCTTAAAAATCAAAAATTATGTTGTACACCAATTTAAAACACCTTCAAACGGCAGACGAACATGCCAAAGTTCTTAGCGAAAACGAAAATGTAATGGTAATTTGTGGCAGAATGGGACCTATGTGTATCCCAGTTTATGGCATTGCCGAAGAGATAGAAAAAACCTATCCTCACGTTAAATTCTGTGATATGGAATTTGATAATCCTCAAGCGCATGTTATTCGCAATCTTCCCGAAGTTCGTAATTTTATGGGAATTCCTTTCACCATTTATTACAAAAACGGAAAAGTTGTAAAAGCAACATCAAGCATTCAAACCAAACAACAAGTTACTACAATTTTAGATGAACAATTTTCAAAATAAAATTCAATGAACCAAAATATTGATTTTGATACAATTATCATTGGAGGAGGTCCTGCGGGTTTAACGGCAGGAATTTACCTCTCTCGGTCACGCGTTAAAACGTTGATTTTAAATGAGGGAACAATAGGGGGACAGATGATTTTAACGCACGAAATTGCTAATTATCCTGGTGTTGAGAGCATCAGTGGTTATCAATTGTCGAACATTATGAAAAAACAAGCCCTATCCTTTGGTTGCGAAATTCGTTCGAATATTAGCATAAAAAATATGGATTTAAACGGATTAGTTAAAGTCATTACGCTTGAAGATGATAGTGTTGTAAGGGCATACAGCGTTATTATTGCTACTGGAGGACGTTCACGTACAATAGGAGTGGAGGGCGAAAACCGATTTAAGGGTCGAGGTATTTCGTATTGTGCTACCTGCGATGGCGATTTCTTTACAAATAAAGAAATTGTTGTGGTTGGAGGGGGCAATTCAGCCCTTGAAGAAGCCGTATCGCTAACAAAATATGCGTCCAAAGTTACCATTGTTCATCAATTCGATCATTTTCAAGCTTTTGAACATGCTGTTTTAGAAGCACAGCAAAATCCGAAAATCCACTTTATTATGGAATCTGTAATTACCTCTTTTAATGGGGATGAAAATTTGGAAAGCGTGAATATCAAAAATTTATCAAGCAATGAAGAAACAACATTTAAAACGGATGGCGTGTTTATTTTTATTGGCTATGTTCCAAATACCGATTTTATAAATGGCAAATTGGAATTAAACCAATGGAACGAAATAGTTGTAACTAAAGATTTGGAAACCAATGTAAAAGGTGTTTTTGCTGCAGGTGATTCAATTGCCAAACGCTATCGTCAAGTTTCTACTGCTGTAGGCGATGGAACAATTGCTGCCATGGCAAACTCGAATTTCATTCATGACTTAAAAACTAAAAACAAACACTTAATAAACGCTTAATATGCAAACAACATTTATAGTGCTCGGAATTATTATCGTATTCATCACGCTACTTTATATTTTTGCTAAGCGAAAATTGAATAACTTAGAAATAGTTACCGATAGTGAAAAAATAATTACACTAACTGACAAAAACTTTTCTGTTCAATCTAAAAATAAAATCATTTTGGTCGATTTTTGGGCAAGTTGGTGTGCACCTTGTCGTATGATGGCTCCTGTATTAAATGATGTTTCTAACGAGTTGGATTCTACGGCTTTTGTTGGAAAAGTAGATGTGGAAGCAAATCAAGCACTTGCATCAAAATACAAAGTTCGGAGTATTCCAACCATGATACTATTCAAAAATGGGGTAGAAGTAAATCGCTTTGTGGGAGTAAAAAACAAGGATTTTTTAATTAATAAAATTAAATTATTATTCTGATATTATCGGAAATCACAGTGTTGAAAAGAAAATCTATACGTTACTCTTTTATTGAGAATACATCAAATCCATTTTCTTTAATTCCGTTCATAGCACGCTGATTTTGCATTACACTGCCTCCCCAATAGTTAAAGTCCCAAACATAAGGCGTTTTAAACCAAGAGGAAATGTCCATTTGCAGTGTTAAAGTGGAAGTACGGTTAGCATGTATGGTTAAATTTGGAGTTGGAAGGGTAACGGTAAAATAATTTTGAACATATTCGGTAATTGTACTAGTATTATGAGTAATGGTGTCTGTGTATATTTGTCCAATTCCTAAATGAAAATTGAAAGGAGTTTCTTCTTGATTTGTAATTATCCATTTCCCATTTAACATCATATAATGATAACCTCCTCCAAGAATGTCGGGCCAAAACATGTTTGATTCTGGTGGATTTACAAATAAAAACGATTGGTTTCGTTG
>CAZFPO010000061.1:4082-13929 GCA_964521105.1 uncultured Lentimicrobiaceae bacterium
GGTTTTTCGGGATCCTTTTTACAACCTGCTATAATAAATAAAAATGTGGTTATTAAAATAAAAATTAAATTATTGTTTTTCATTTTTTTTGAAGGGTTTAAAATTCAACTTGAATATTTACAAAAAACACTCTTCCAGTCTCATACAACTTTATTTTTTCGAGAGGATTGCTGGATATTACCTTGCGGTTTAAATGATTGAAATAGGCTTGGTTTAAAATGTTATTTATACCAAAGTTTAGGGTTGCTCTATTTTTATAGGAATAGCTTATGCTTGAATTTACAAGAAAATAATCGGGAGTTGATAATTCATTATTTGCTTGTGAAACCGAGTGCTGAGGTAAAGTGTATTCAAAACTTACTCGAGGTGTTAAATTTAGCGAAGTGATTTTATAAATTGCCCAAAAGGTAGAACTCATTGCTGGAATTTCGGGCAGCGGATCGTTTTCAATTATTGTGAATGATACTACTTGGTTATTTACGATATTATATTTTGTTGCTTTGAGCAAAACAGCATACGTATAACCAGCTGAAAGTCCCAATTCTAATTTATTTTGTTGAGAACTGTTGGCAACCAATTCGCCTCCAAAAAATCGAGCAGTTCCTAAATTTGAAAATTGTTTAACTCCCAAAGTACCTTGTGTTGCAGGCGTAATTACACTACTTGGCAAAAGAATACCGCCTATATAATCCTCAACTTGCGATGCAAATAAATTAATACCAATCATTGCTTTCTTGCCAAAATATTTGCTACTAATTGAAATCTGATGGTTTACTTCGGGTTTTAAATTTGGATTTCCTAAATAGTCATAATTGTCGAATCCTACAAGCATTCGTTTAATATAAAGTTCATTCATACTCGGACTTCTTTGAGAAGTTGTAAAATCAAAAGAAATTTGCAAGTTGGTTGAAGGACTTATACCGTATGTTAACCCATAGCTTAATAAATGATTGTTAAGAGCTTTGTTAGTATAATATTCCACTTCATTTTTTGCTAAATTAAAGGTGTCAGCCGAAAAGTGTTGGTGCTCATCAAATCGTATGGTAGCAGCAATATATGAGTGAATTGACGGCATTGGATATGCTAGTTGTGCATAAACTCCAGCATTTCGAATAACTGCATCTTTCCATAAATTATCAAACTTAGTTGAGGTTGTTGTTAATCCTCCCATAGTCATAGTCATTTGCCGTGTTCTGGTTCCATCTTTATTAATCTGTTGAAAATCAACACCTAAAATGCCATAAAATTTACTGAATGAAATTTTCTTTTTTAAATTTACACCCGAAGTAATTGCATCTACTGCCGATTCAGCTCTCATAATACCTGTATTGGGTGGCACTATCCTGTTTGCTTGGGGACGGTAAAAATTATCCATCAAATGATTCACACGAACTTGATATGCATTTATTCTAAAATTTTCAATTTTTTCGCTGTTATAGAAAATATATGATAGGTTGAAATTATCGGTAAAATCGTAGTTTTCATCCATTGGGAGAGCCGGAAATCGAACATCTCGGGATTCACTTCTGGAATAAGCAAGTAAAAGATGCTGGTTTGCTTCAAGTGCAATTCCAAGTTTAGTGGATACATAATCTTTTTGAAACGATGAAATAACTACCGAATCTCTTCCATCTGTATAATTTCCATAATTTTTATATCCAGCTGCTAAAGTGAAAAATATTTTTTTGTTTCCTCCATTGATAAATATATTATTTGAAATTCCATTTACATTACTCTCATAACCTGATTTTAATTTAAAATGAATTTTCCATTTTTCAAATGGTTGAGGTTCAATCATATCCATTACAAGTACTCCTCCAATTGCTTGACCGTATAAAAGCATGTTACTGCCCGTTACCCATCTTAATAACCAAACTTCATCTGCATCAAAATGCGAGGTAGTTGGATCCATTCGATTTGGGCAACCTCCTTCAATACGAATACCAGCACTAGTGGTAACTAACAATTGATTGTTTCTAAATCCTCGATAAACTGGGTCTATTGCAGAACCACCACGACGAATTCCACAAGTATTAGGCATATTTCGGAGCATGGCTCCAATATCGCTTTGAAGATTTGGAAAATTTTGTGGACGAAGTCCGTAGATTGTTTGCAAATTGTAAATTCGATTTCCAACTACATCAATTTCAGGAAGAAATAAAGTGGTGTCTTGCGCTTTAATAAAAAAGAAGTTTGCTAAGAATAAAATAATTAAATATTTTTTTTTCATCAAATGTTTTTTTTACAAAGTTAATTAAATGGTTCATTTTATTCAATTTGAATAGTTAAAAATTACCAATATATCATTTTAAAGTAAAAAAAAGAGTCGAAGATATTCGACTCTTTTAAATCATGACAAAAAATTTTATTCGGAAATAACCTTAAGCGTCTTTGTATATTTATCTGATATAATTCGTATAAAATAAACCCCTGAAATTAATTCGGAATTAGTATAAACTAAGTGGATATTCGAATTTGCAATACCGTTAAAAATGGTAGCAATTTTTCTTCCATTTAAGTCGAAAATTGATATATTGATTTCGGAGTTTTCAATTCCTATAATATTGATATTGATGCTTTTGTTAAAAGGATTAGGGGAAACAGAAGTGTTTGCATCCTTGTTAACGGAGGTGATGGATGTATTTGGATCGTACCAAATCGAGCGATTTATTACTGGAGATTCTGTAAGAGGCTTGAAGTCGGGTGCTGTAAAAGTGAAAGGGGAGGAGATTTTCAGTAAATTATTGCTTGCTAACGTGTCGTTATGGCGAGTAGAAGCGAAGAAATAATCGCGAATTGCAGCTAAGCGTTGTAACGAATCTTCCGTAGTAGTTCCTGTAGTTCCAATTGCAAAATATTTTCCAGCTTTAGAACCAACAATGATAGAGTATTCAATTTTTAAATTGTTGCTATGGGCATTTGCTTCGGTTAAGGCACCATCAATGCATAAACCAGTTGGATAACCCATAAAAAATGAATTATAAATACTTAACGAGGAATTTCGGCGAATATGCATGGCTCGTTTAAAATTGCTATTTATTTGGTCGGATAGGTTTACTAGAGGTCCAAATACGCTTATATTACTAAAAGTTGCAGAGGTAATTGGTGTAGATGTTGAGCCAGTAGCGTCATTATCCGATTCAAAAGCATTAGAGCCGGATACGTCGGCTAAATCTGGGTCGCGAACAACCACTCCAAATTGAACATTACCTGAATACCCATTGTCGGTATCAAAGTCATCATCTAAACTTCTATACGAGATTAAATATTTTGCGTTTACTGTTCCACCAAACCACTCAAAAGAGTCATCGTTTCCAAATGAAACTTGAATGTATTCAATAACAGTTCCATTACCAACACTTCCCATCGTAAGTGAATTTATTTCTTTGTTAGGTTGAAATGCGTATCCTGCAAATTCAACACGAACATATTTTAAAATGCCACTGTCGTCATTGGCTATATTACCACCATGTGAAGTTCTAATTCCACCTTCAATTACTCCTGTTCCTCCAGGTAAATTGTTTGGTGCTTTACCACAGATTACTAATCCACCCCAATCTCCAGCTTGACGTTCACCTACCGGATTGTTTGATGTGAAAACAATTGGATTGGTTGATGTTCCTTCGGCAATAATTTTTCCACCTGGTTCAATAATAAGTGATGCTGTGCCATCGCCTCCACGGATTATGGTTCCAGCTGGAATGGTTATAGTGGTGCCGGCTGTTACATATACCATTCCCATTAATTTATATACTGTTGATGAATTCCAAGTTGTATTTTGATAAATTGAGTCTTGGATAGTAACAGTGGCAGTTGGATAAACCGCGTTGTTGGGATCGAAATTTGTCCAACCAGTTGTCCAATCATTGGTTTCATCAAAAGCTCCTATAAATGGAACATGGTCAAAAAATGAATTTGTAATTTGGGCGCTTAATGTGCTAAAGAATAAGCTGATTGATAAATAAAGTAAAAAGTTTTTTTTCATGATATTTTTTTTTATTGATTACTGTTTAAATCATGGCAAAACTATATTTAGTAAATTACAAATAGGTTAATTGTAAATTAGGTTTATGTTATGTTTTAAAGATGTAAAAAAGCCAAATTAAAGCTTAATGTTAAGTGAATATTTCTTTTTTATAAAGTGGTTTATGTTCAGTTGTTTTTAATTTTCATATTAACTATTATGATGATAAACAATTTTGAATGTTATTATTAACCAATTATTCCTTGTAATAAAAAAGCAATATTCCGTATATACCTTACTTGTCATTCAATTTAAAGGTTTTTTCGGTGTTAGCATTTAGTTGTTATATATCGTCCCTACGGGACTTCTGTTTTACTTTCATAGTACTTTTTACCAATTTTTTGTCCCTCTGGGACAAAAAAACAACAAAACTTACGTTGTTTAACCCAAAGCCCTGTCCCATAGGGACAACATCTCGGTAAAAAAGAAAGTAAAGAGAAAAACATCATGCCTTTAGGCATGAAATATTGAATAATAAGGTATAGTGGATATTTTTTGAACTCTTTATTTTTCGGCAGAAATAATTGCTTTGTAAAGCATGCTTTGTATTTCGCTTCTAACACTAAGTCGGGTTATAGCTTTGTTTTCGGCATCGGGATGAACTCTGTTAGAGAGGAAAACATATACCAAATCATATTCTGGGTCAACCCAAAAGAAAGTGCCTGTAAAACCACTATGTCCGAAACTCCGAAGTGAAGCATAATTTGAGCAAGGACTTTCTAAGTTTTTATCTTCAACAGGCTTATCAAAGCCCAAACCTCTTCGATGATTTATAGCTTGAATAGGAGTTTTAGATGTAAATGTTCGAACAGTAGAAGCTTTTAAATATCGTGTTCCATTATAAACACCTTCATTTAATAACATTTGTGCTATCATGGCAACATCGTAAGCATTTGAAAATAATCCTGCGTGTCCCGAAACTCCGCCAAAAAGTGCGGCAGCAGGATCATGAACAAATCCTCGAACCAAACGTCTTCGAAATTCTTTATCCTCTTCGGTGGGAGGTATCTGTTTTTTTGGAAAACGTTTTAAAGGGTTGTATCCAATTGTATTTAATCCCATAGGCTTATAAAAAGTTTGTTCCAAGTAATCCTCTATGTTCATTTTTGTAATTGATTCCACAACTTCTCGTAGTAAAATAAAGCCTAAATCGCTATAAACATATTTGTTTTTTTCGCCTAAAGGGGAGTTGATGATCGACTGCATAATTAGATTTTTAACTTCGGGCTTTGTAAACATTGAATCGCATACTTGGATATAAAACACACTGTCTGCTTTGTTTTTAAAATATTGTTTGTACACATCGGGTTTAATGTAATCTTTATAAAATGGAATCCATGCTTTTAATCCCGAAACGTGATTCATTGCTTCTTGTATGGTTATACTTTCTTTGTTGCTTCCTTTTAAATAAGGTAAGTAGGTCGAAATTTTTTCATGAATGTCAATTTTGTCATCGTCATATAATTTCATTATGGCTAGTGTAGTAGCCATAATTTTTGTTACCGAAGCCAAGTCGTATATGTCGGTGTTTTGAACGGCTATTTTTTTTGAATAATCATGAAATCCGTATGATTTAAAAAGTATAAAATCCCCTTTATAAATGGCTGCAATTTGGCAACCAGGAAAAACTTTTTGTTTTATACACGTATTTACAAATGTGTCGATGCGATTAAAATATTTTAAAGGTAATTCATGGTTTAAAGGTGAACCGAATGAAGTGGAGCTTTTTTCTTTAATTTCTATGCCTTGCCCATATTTAATTTTTGAAGTTACAGATACTGGTAATTTTCCATTTACCACAGCAGCACCAGTAATGACGTTGGCTGCAGCAATTTGCATTTCATCTAAGGGATTGTATGCTAGCAATAGGGTGTTCAAAGAGTCGGTTTTTTTTATAAATGCCAAGCTATAAGGGTTGCCAAAAACAGTAACTATAACTTTCGATTTTTTTGAAATAGAATCTATTAATTGATTGCTTTCATTCGTGTATCCATAATTTTTATTTGGCGATTGTGATAATCCTTGGATTCCGATAATTACTAAATCGAAATTTTTAAGAGTATCAATCATGAATTTCATTTCTTTAGTATTTGGCTGAGATTTTATTTGAAAATGTGATATTCTGTTAGAAAATGACAGTTGGTTTTGAAATACGGTTTTATTTGTTGCCCCAATCGATAAAGAAGCAATTGATTTATAGGTTCCACTTTTAATAGGTATTAAATTGGCATCGTTTTTCAATAAAGTGATGCTTGCTTTGCAAATTTGATTAAGTAAAAAGATAGTTGAATCGGTAACTAAATCTGTATAAATATTTTCAGTTTTTATAGGTGTAAATTTATTCATGCCCCATTTTTCCTTTGCCTTTAAAACATTTAAGCATTTTTGGTTGATAATTTCTAAAGGGATGATGTTGCTATCCACTGCAGCTTTAACTGTGGCTACGGCAATGGCAGGGTCGGGGGGTAGAAGCATAATGTCGCAACCTGCATTGATTGCCTTTACTTCAATTTCACCTGGTTTAAAATAGGATGTAACCCCTTTCATTTCTAATCCATCGGTAAAAATAAGTCCTTTAAAACCAAGTTCATCAACTAAAATTTGCTGAACAAAAATTTTGGATAGGCACGACGATAGATTTTTTGTGCTGTCGATGGCTGGAACCATTAAATGCCCAACCATAATTGAAGATATGCCTTTTTTTATTAAATATTTAAAAGGGAAAAATTCAATGGTTTCTATTCGCTTTCGCGATTGTTTTATAACGGGCAATGAATAATGCGAGTCGGAGTCGGTATCGCCATGTCCAGGGAAATGTTTTGCCGATGACATTAATCCATTTTCTTCCATACCTCGCATATATTCGTAGGCTTTTTGTGCAACCTTTGCAGGGTTTTCGCCAAACGAACGGCTATTAATTACCGGATTTTTTGAGTTAATATTTACATCGGCAACTGGGGCAAAATTTACATGAATTCCCATTCGTAAAAATTGTCGAGCAAATTCTTTTCCCATCTGATAAATTAAATCGTCGTTTTGAATGGCTCCTAAAGCTAATTGTCGGGGAAAAATCAAGGTGCTGTCTAATCGCATCGACAAACCCCACTCTCCATCAATTGTAACCATTAATGGAATACCCGATACGGATTGAACTCTATTTGTCATCAATATTTGTCGATATGGAGTGCTTTTAAAAAAACAAACTCCACCAAATTGATATTTTTTTATGTATTTGGTAATGGTGTCGTTATATAAAGAATCTTTGTCAGAATGAAGACGAATAACCATTAACTGAGCAATTTTTTGCTCTAACGTCATAGTGGAAATTACCGAATCTGCCCAGCTTGATATCTTCTCGTTCTCAATAGAACTATGATTTGTGAAAAGTGGTTCAAAAAAAGATAAGAAAGATGCTAAAAATAGAAGTGGAACTATGCTGAATAATTTTACTGATTTCATTATTTTTGGTTCGGTTTGAATACGATTTTCAAAAATAGCGTTATTTTCCTTTATTCTATTCGATTCCCGAAATCAAAATATAAACAAAGTAACGTTAAAAACAATTTTTCATCTTCGTAGGTGTCTCCTGCAAGGTACTTTTATGTATACTAGGATTTTAAGCGAGAACTAAGTTTTCAATTCAGCTTTCATCAATTTTCTGATTTCAGGCATTTGCTTGAAAACATTTAATAAATTTGCCCTTCATATTCATAGTTTAAAAATCCATGAACGTATTTTTTGCATTACCAGCCATGAACGAAGCGGAATACATTGGTGAAACACTTCGATGTATTTTGATGCAAAAAACCGAATGCAAGGTGGAAGTTTTTATTTGTATAAATCAACCCGATTCGTGGTGGGAAATCCCCGATAAGCTCGAAGTATGCTTAAACAACCAGCGAACATTTGAAATACTAAAGAATATTTCTGAAAATATTCATATCATCGATCGGAGTTCAAAAGGAAATGGATGGAAAGGAAAAGAAACAGGAGTTGGACAAGCCCGAAACACTTTGATGAATGAAATTAACCGATTGGCGTCGCCTGAGGATATTATCATAAGCATCGATGCCGATTCAAAATTTGATGAAACTTATGTAGAATCAATAGTTCGGAATTTTGAAACAAATCCTACTGCTTTGGCTCTGTCAACGCCATATTATCACCAACTTACGGATGACGAAGCCGCGAATAAAGCCATTTTGAGATACGAAATTTACATGCGTAATTATTCCCTGAATATGTTACGGATTGATTCCCCTTTTGCTTTTACTGCTTTGGGTTCGGCGATGGCTTGCAGGGTTTCGGCGTATCGAAAAATTGGTGAAATTTCGCCCATGAAAAGTGGTGAAGATTTTTATTTTTTACAACAACTTCGAAAAATTGGGACCTTGCTAATTTGGAACAATTCGTGGGTTTATCCCGCTGCTCGATTTTCGGACAGAGTGTTCTTCGGGACGGGTCCAGCGATGATTAAAGGAAATCAAGGAAATTGGGAAAGTTATCCCATATATTGTCCATCCTTTTTTGATGAAATTGGGGAAACTTATCTTAATTTGAATCTTGTGTATTCTGATGATTTTGAAAATAATTTTCTGAACTTTTTAAAAATTCAGTTCAGAAACGAAAATTTTCTTGATCCGATTCGGAAAAACTGTAAAACAGCGGAACAGTTTGTAAAGGCATTTCATTTTAAAGTAGATGGACTCCGTATCTTGCAATTTCTCAAATTTCAGCAAAAAGAAAATTGTTTGCAGGATTATGAATGTTTGCTGAAAAGTATTCATGTAAATATCCCTGATGTTGAAATTGGCAAACGAAATTTGGATGAGGTTGAACATCTTATTTGGTTTCGTGATTTATTGCACACCGAAGAGATTAAGCAACTTAAAAAGAAACAAATACTTAGCTTTTCATGATTGTAATTTTAGGACCAACAGCTTGTGGTAAAACCCGACTGGCAGTGCATTTGGCACAGCAAATAAATGGCGAAATCATCAGTGCCGATTCGCGACAGGTATATCGTGGAATGGATATCGGGACAGGAAAAGACATTCAGGAATATACCATAAATGGCGAAAAAATCCCGTATCATTTAATAGATATTGTAGATCCAGGATATGAATACAGCGTTTTTGAATTTCAAAATGATTTTCACAATGCGTACCACAAAATTATTGAAATCGGTAAAATGCCTATCCTTTGCGGAGGTACGGGTTTGTACATCGATTCGGTGGTGAAATCCTATCCTTTAATTAAAGTACCCGTAAATGATGGTTTGCGTTCCGTGCTTGAAACGAAAGAAATGGAAGACTTAACCGAAATGTTGAATTCATTCAGAACGGTTCACAACACCACCGATACTAACGACAAAGAACGACTCATCCGAGCGATTGAAATTGAAACATACATCAACGAAAATCCCGATAAAGTAGTAAAACCGCCAGTCATTTCTTTTACGATTTTTGGAATTAATCCAGGTCGAGAAGTTGTTCGCGAACGAATAACAAACCGCTTAAACCAACGGCTTCAAGAGGGTATGATTGCCGAAGTGGAACATTTGGTAGAGCAAGGAGTAAAACACTCATCTTTACAGTTTTATGGCTTGGAATACAAATACATCAGTTTATATTTAGAAGGTAAAATGGATTATAAAACCATGCATGAAAGGCTAAATATTTCCATTCACCAGTTTGCCAAACGCCAAATGACGTGGTTCCGACGGATGGAAAAAAACGGAACAATTATTCATTGGCTCGATGCTGATGCCAGTTTGGATGAAAATGTGAAAAGAATAATGAGTGTCAATCTATGATTTCTGAT
>CAZFPO010000061.1:14029-16041 GCA_964521105.1 uncultured Lentimicrobiaceae bacterium
TTTTAAGTTTATGAATAGAAATTTTGAAATATTAAATGATGAATTACTTACTCCGTATTGCAAGAATGTTGGGGAGGATTTTCTGAACAAATTTGAAAATCTGACAGATTGCGAGTTGAGTATTGATAACTTCAGTTTTTATACGTCAGTTTCTGCAGTTTTTTCTTCTAAAATTGAAGGAGAACAAATTGAATTGGATTCCTATATAAAATACAAACGATTTGGCATTGAGTTTTTACCCGATTATACACGTAAGATTGATGACTTATACAATGCTTATCAATTTGCTAAATCAAATCCTTGTAGTAAACAGAATATTGAAGAGGTTCATAAGATAATAACTACTCATTTGTTGCCTGAAAGTAAACAAGGTATGGAAAGAACAACTAATATGTATGTTATATCAAACGATGGTAAAATAGAATATGTGGCAGCTTCACCCTATACCTTAAGTTCCGAAATGAACAAATTTTATTCTGATTTAGCACTTCTTTTATCAAGTGAACTAAGCATACAGGAAGTCTTTTATTTTGCATCATTATTACATTTGGTTTTTGTAAAAATCCATCCATTTGATGACGGAAACGGTAGAACATCACGATTGATAGAGAAATGGTTTTTAGCTGAAAAATTAGGCGAAAAAGCTTGGCTTATTCAATCTGAAAAAAATTATTACTCAAACCATAAAACGTATTATAAAAACATTCGTCTTTTGGGATTGGAATATGAAAATTTAGATTTTTCCAAATCCTTGCCTTTTTTAGAAATGTTGCCGCAATCGTTAGTAATTAATGAAACGCTATAAGTTATAAATTTCACCCTTCATTTAAGAAAATTTGATTTTCTATACATACTTCAAATTAAATGTATAGATTTTTGCATTTTCTATACATAAGCTTGAATAATTTCTCTGCTGAAAGTTTCTAATCATCAGAGTCCTCTGCTAGAGATTCTGATAGTGATAAATTTAGATTATTTATTTCAAAAATAAAATTTAACGACTATAAAGCAAAACAAAATAATACAGACTTTTATTGATTTTCAGGTGAGTAGCACCGTTCTATCTGTAAAAAAGCAATAAAGAAAAAGAATGAAGGTGCAGAGCACCGCACTATCTCTTGATATTCGTTGTTAAATATCATGAAATAAAAAAAAACTAAAATAAAATTTGGATTTTGCAATAAAAGTATATACTTTTGTAATACACTAAAATGGAATATTATGAAAACACTTTCTTTAAAACTTGACGATATAGTTTTTCAAGAGACAGAAAAGCTATTAGAAAAAATAAAAAAGCCAAGAAATAGGTATATAAATGAGGCTTTACTTTTTTACAATAAAATTCAACGAAAGAAGCTTGTTGCAAAGCTGTTAGAGTCGGAATCCTTAATGGTTCAAGAGGAATCATTAAAAGTATTAGAGGAATTTGAAAACATAGATGAGTATGAATATTAAAAAAAATGAAATTTGGCTTGCAAATCTCGATCCCAGATTTGGAACAGAAACAGGGAAAACTCGTCCTGTTTTGATTGTGCAAAATAATGCATTGAACAAAGTTCATCCATCCACTTTAATTTGTCCTTTAACAACGAATGTTAAACCGGAAAGTGCGATTTTACGTGTCCATCTGAAAAAAGGAACCGCAAAACTAAAAGAAGATTGTGATGTTATGATAGACCAGTTAAGGGCAATAGATAATAAACGATTAATCAAAAAAATAGGAGAGTTGTCAATAGAGCTCTCCGAAAAAGTTAGAGAAAATATTGTTATAGTGCTTGATATTGAATAGGTTATACAAATGGCGAAATATAATTTATATTTAAGGCAGAAAATTAGTCAAAAGAATTGGTTAATTTTAATTCTATATTTTCTCTTAAATACGATTCCAATTTACTTCATGAACGGAGATTTCCTTTTTATCTATTTTATAGTTGTCCCCATGACCTCAATAACGTTATATAATACTCCCCAAAATTAGGACAGTTAAATAAAGTATAAATTTGTAACAAAAA
>CAZFPO010000062.1:0-16010 GCA_964521105.1 uncultured Lentimicrobiaceae bacterium
ACGTACGGTTCTGTGAGAGGTTTGGGGGTGAAATTCCCCCTTACCTACTCGATTTAATTTTTACTCTTATAAAAATATAGGCGCATAGAATTCTTCTCCTTTTGTTGTTACCTGTTTGTCATTCAAAGCATAGTGAAACAATGTGGCCATTGCGAAGCAATCTGTGTGACAAGTGTAAATCTTATTTCTTTGCGAATTTAAGATTTTACAAAATCTCCATTTTAAAAAAAAGTCTTATCTTTGCCGTTCGTAAAAAAAAACTGAACAACCAATATTAATTTTTATGAGTTTGAAAATTGTTGTTTTAGCCAAGCAAGTTCCCGACACGCGAAATGTTGGCAAAGATGCTATGAAAGCAGATGGAACTGTCAATAGGGGAGCGTTGCCGGCTATTTTTAATCCCGAAGATTTAAATGCTCTCGAAATGGCATTGACAGTTAAAGATCAAATGCCTGGTTCGGAAGTAATCATATTAACCATGGGTCCTTCACGCGCTGCCGAAATTATTCGGGAAGCAATTTACCGAGGAGCTGATAAAGGTTATTTAATCACCGACCGCAAATTTGCAGGTTCCGACACTTTGGCTACTTCGTATGCAATTTCGATGGCAGTTAAAAAAATCAATCCAGATATAGTTTTCGCTGGTCGTCAAGCAATTGACGGAGATACTGCACAAGTGGGTCCACAAGTTGCCGAAAAACTAAACTGGCCTCAAATTACGTACGCCGAAGAAGTTTTATTTGTAAATCAAAAATCGATAGCCATCAAACGACGTTTGGAACATGGTGTTGAATCGGTGGAAAGCATATTACCTTCTCTAGTTACAGTTCATAGTTCAGCTCCCGAATGCCGTGCTCGTCATGCAAAAAGGATGATGCTTTTTAAACATGCTCGAACGGTTACCGAATTGCAAGAGGAAGTGCGAGATTATACCGAATTATACAATCAACGTCCATATTTAGTAATTGACGAATGGACTGTTGATACAATTGGCGCAGATACTACTTTTTTGGGTTTATCGGGTTCACCAACCAAAGTGAAAAAAATTGATAATGTCGTTCTTCAGCAAAAAGATTCTTTAGTTCTAACCGATAGTAGTAAAGATATTGAATTGTTGATGGTGAACTTGCTTTCGAGCCATGTGATTGGCTAATTTTTTATTGTTTAACTAAAAAACAGGACAAACGTGAATAATATATTTGTTTATTGCGAAATAACAGAAGAAGGTAAAGTTGCCGACGTAAGTTTGGAGTTGCTTTCTAAAGGTCGTAAATTGGCGGATGAATTAAAGGTGAAACTCGAAGCGGTGGCTATTGGCAACGCCATTCATCACATCGAAAGTGAACTTTATCCATTTGGTGTTGATGTAATTCATTTAGCGGATAAAAAAACACTTTTCCCTTACCTTACTTTACCTCATGCTGAAATTGTTTGTGACATTTTTAAGCGAGAAAAACCCGAAATTGCTCTGTTTGGAGCGACTTCAGTTGGTCGTGATTTGGCACCTCGAATTGCTTCGGCATTAAAATGTGGACTTACCGCCGATTGTACTAGTTTAGAAATTGGCGATCATACCGAAAACAAAACAGGCATAACCTATAAAAATTTATTGTATCAAATTCGTCCAGCTTTTGGTGGAAATATTATTGCCACTATCATAAATCCCGATACTCGCCCACAGATGGCAACCGTTCGCGAAGGTGTGATGAAACTTGAACATGCTTCAAAACCAGTGAAAGCATTTGTGAAACTCGTTGATGTTGATGCAATTTTGTGTGACGAAATGTTTAATGTGAAAATTCTTGACCGTCATATTGAAGCCCCAAAAGTAAATTTAAAAGGAGCTCAAATTATTGTTTCGGGTGGTTATGGCGTTGGTTCACGCGAAAATTTTAAATTATTATACGATTTGGCAAGTGTAATTGGAGGCGATGTGGCAGCAACTCGAGCTGCTGTAGATGCTGGTTTTGTTGAACACGAACGTCAGGTAGGACAAACAGGAGTAACCGTTCGTCCAAAATTGTATATTGCATGTGGTATTTCAGGAGCAGTTCAGCATAGGGCAGGAATGGATCAATCGGCAAAGATTATCTCTATTAACACCGATCCGAAAGCACCAATAAACGCTATCGCCGATTATACTATTATTGGCGAAATAAATCAGGTAATTCCAAAAATGATTGAGTTTTACAAAAAACATTCGAAGTAAAAATTATTTAATTCAACAACAATGGCAAATTATTATACAGATAACTCCGCTTTACGATTTCATTTAACCCATCCTTTAATGGAACGCATCGTTCGTTTAAAGGAAGATGATTTTAAAGAATCTCAGCAATGGGAGCAAGCTCCATTGGATTTCGAAGATGCCATCGACACATACGACAAAGTGTTGGAAATTATGGGCGATATTTGTGGCAATACCTTGGCTGCCAATGCCGAATCGGTTGATCACGACGGACCAACATTGGTCGACAATCATGTGCTTTATGCCAAAGGGACACAAGAAAACATTGATGCACTTCAACGGGCAGGCTTATTTGGAATGTCGCTTCCTCGTAAATACGATGGTTTAAATTTACCGATGGTTCCTTATGTAATGGCTGCTGAATTGGTCTCAAGAGCCGATGGTGGATTCTCAAACATTTGGGGTTTGCAGGATTGTGCCGAAACACTTCACGAATTTGGTAATGATGAAATTTTACAAGAATTTTTACCTCGTGTAAATTTGGGCGAAACCATGGCAATGGATTTAACCGAGCCTGATGCAGGTTCCGATTTACAAGCCGTTCAATTAAAGGCATCGTTTGATGAAAAGTCGGGAATGTGGCTTTTGAATGGTGTAAAACGTTTTATCACCAACGGTGATGCTCACATTTCGTTGGTTTTGGCTCGTTCCGAAGAAGGTACTCAAGATGGACGTGGATTATCATTATTTGTTTATGATCGAAAAGACGGTGGTTTTACCATTCGTCGTATTGAAAATAAAATGGGAATTAAAGGTTCTCCAACTTGCGAATTGGTGTTTAAAAATGCACCTGCAAAACTGGTTGGCGATCGCAAATTAGGTTTGATAAAGTATGTGATGTCGTTAATGAATTCAGCACGATTAGGCGTTGGAGCTCAGTCGGTTGGTATTGCCGATTCGGCTTATCGCGAAGCTGTAAAATATGCGAGCGAACGCGAACAATTTGGTAAACCCATCATCAAATTTCCAGCTATATTCGAAATGCTGACCAATATGAGGGTAAAAGTGGAAGCCATTCGTTCGTTGCTTTACGAAACCTCGCGTTATGTGGATATGTATAAAGAATTGAATCATTTATCGAACCGCCGAACACTAACTCCCGAGGAACGCACTGAATTAAAAATGTATCAACGTTTAGCTGATTCGTTTACACCACTTTTGAAACTTTTCTCAAGCGAATATTGCAATCAAATTGCGTATGATGCAATTCAAGTTCATGGTGGTACAGGTTTTATGAAAGATTTTCCGGTGGAACGCATATATCGTGATGCTCGCATTACTACAATTTACGAAGGAACAAGCCAGTTACAAGTGGTGGCTGCAATTCGTTCGGTTATAAATGGTTCGTATTTGAATCGAATTCGTGAATTTGAAAGTACAGAAGTTAAACCCGAACTCGAAAGTATAAAACGGATATTAAGCGGATTAACCGATCGTTTCGAAGATTCTGTAAAACTTGTTACAGGTATAAATGATGGCGAAATGCTTGATTTTCATGCACGTCGTTTGGTTGAAATGGCTGGATACATTATCATGACTCATTTATTGGTTCAAGATAGTATGCGAAATAACGAATTTGAAAACTCAGCAAAAGTATTTCTGAATATTGCTACTTCAAAATTCAACGAAGCGGAATCATTCATTCAAAATTTTGACATCACGCAATTGGCTTTGTATAAAAAAGAAGCCTATGTGGTAAGTGCAGAATAGAGTTTGAAATATTAAAAAAATGGAGTTTAAACTTAAAAGTTTGAACTCTTTTTTTTCGCCTATGTTGGTGTTGTCCCCAACGATGGGTACATCAATTTAGTTTTAAGATTTTACAAAAGTATCATATACCCTTTGGTGACAACACCATAGGGAACAACTCCAAAGAAAAAAAACTATTTCCCTTTCAAAAAATCGAGTATCCCGTTTATAAAAGTTAGGGGATGAGTGGGATTTCCGGGAATATACAAATCAATAGGATATTTATCTAAAAAACTTCGGTTGAGGGCTTTGCTGTCCGAAAAAATGCCACCACTTATGGCATCGGTGCCAACAAGGACAATAATTTTGGGATCAGGAGTGGCATGGTAGCATATTTCAAGGGCTTCGGCCATGTTTTCGGAAATTGGTCCAGTAATCACGATTCCATCGGCATGGCGTGGTGAAGCCACGAATTCAATTCCAAAACGACCTACATCAAAATTTACATTACCCGATGCATTCAATTCCCATTCGCAACTGTTATCGCCACCAGCGGATATTTGTCGAAGTTTTAAGGATCCACCAAACATTTTTTTATGCTCTTTTTTAATGAGGGAATGATTCATCTTAATAGGCTCAATGTTACCTTCTTTAATGATAAGGTTTTCACGAACATTGCTCGAAAGTTTATAATCTTTGGTAAAACTCACTTTATTTGGAAAACGAAACGCACATTCGCCACAAAACGTACATTTACCTAAATCAATGCTTACAGGATTTTTCGAAATGGCATGAGTGGGACATAATTCAATCAATTCGTATTCATTTATCGTTTCGTGTGTAATTATTGGTCGCCCTCTGAAAATTCCAGGAACTTCAACGGTGGTAACATCTGGAATATATTGTTTGCCTTGGTGATAAAGAATTTTTAAATTATAAAACATGGTAAATCATTTAAATTATAAATCGTGCCCACTGTATGAAAGATTAAAACTTTTGTTGCAAATTGGGAAATCCGAAATTTCGTTATTCCGAACAGCCAATGCTAAAGCCAGCCAATTGTGAAAGGATGGATCTTTAATTTTGTAAACCATTAATTCCCCTTTTGAATCGGTAAGGGCACAGTGACAAATTTCACCCCGCCAGCCTTCAACCAACGATAAGGAAAAAGAGTCGGGTTTAGGACTGTTTAAAACTTCAATGTTGGAATTTGATTCCGGAATATTTTCCATTAATTTATGAATGTAATTGATGGATTGATTGATATCTTCTCTTCGGATTTGAACTCGGGAATACACATCACCATGATGTTTGATAATTGGTTCATGGTTTAATTCGGGATACAAACAATAGGGATGAGATTTGCGAATATCACGTTCTAAGGAATTCATTCGGGCAGACATACCAACAGCTCCAATGGATAATAAATCTTCAAATGATACCACACCAGTGCGTTCGAATCGCGACAGTGTACTTGGTAAATTAAATAGCATTTTCACCATTTCATCAAAATCGGGTTTGTATTTTCCGATTACCTGTTTTAAGCGGTTTGAAAGCATTTCATTGTAAGGAAATTGATTTCTGCCGGGACGGATAAGTCCTTTTGCCAAACGATTTCCCGACCATTCCTGAAAATAATTGATGATTGGTGTTCGTAAACGACCAAAAACAGAGCTTCCAAGTTGGTATGCAATGTCGGTACAAACTGCGCTTAAATCGCCGGTATGAATGGCAATACGTTCAATTTCTAAAGCCAATGTTCGTGCAAATTCGATATCTCTTTCGGGTTTGTAACCACACAAACTTTCCCAAACATTTGCAAAAGCAACTGAATGACCAACAACGGTGTCGCCAGCAATATTTTCGGCAAGAGTAGCACGCTCCAACAGTTTTTTCGTTTCAATAAAAAGTTGTTCAATACCACGATGTTGGTAGCCAAGCTGAATTTCGAGATGTAAAATTTGTTCTCCATTGCAAATAAATCGAAAATGACCGGGTTCGATAATTCCAGCGTGAATTGGTCCCACGCCAACTTCGTGCAATTCATCACTTTCGATGGAATAAAATGGATAATTGGCAATGGTTTTAGTTTTATCAAAACGGTTAAACGCGTATCTAACAGGCTTTAACCATGGATGATCAATGTAGTTTAATCCAAAATTTTCATGAATTTCGCGTTCAAATTTCTCAAAGCAAAATAATTTGGCTGTAAACGAATTTAAGGCTTCTGTTTGAAATATATTGCACGACGAAATGTAAATTTCGTGGGTCAAATCATCGGCGATGCAGCAAATTAGCTTTATTTTATCTTCATTGTGATATCCAAAATAATTAACGCAATGACGTTCGACATGATCCTCAATAAAACTCGTATTTAACTCAAAAAAAGCATCATAGTTGAGTTCTGGAATTTCAGATACAGCTATGGTTTGATTATTTTTTATGCTTGTATAATTCATGATTATTTAGGTAAAAGCATTATACTGTCGTTAATTAACTGAACAAATTCGGCAGGTGGATTTAAGCCCAGATATGCCGAAAATGCAAGTAATAAAAATTGTGAAACCGATTCCCACGAACGAATTACTGGGATATTGGTTTCGTCGAAATCGGTAACAGGAATAAAAAGTATTTTCATGACATTTTTACCAAATGCCCAAATAATCATAGTCAATAGAATTAGAACAGCGATCAGTATCAAAATTTGATTGGCTTCGAATAAGGATCTGAAAATCAGAAATTCGCTTACAAACAAACCCGATGGAGGCATTGCTGCAGCACTAAAAAATCCTAAAAGCAAAACCATTGCACCAGTGGCATTGTATTTAAAGTAATTGCCAATTTGATAAATGTTTTTTGTTTTAAAAACCCTGAATATCTGACTGTATTGAAAAAATAAACTCGATTTTACAAAAGCATGTAATATAATATGCAGAATAGCAGCGTAGTATCCAATTCCACCAGCAACAATTCCAAGCATTACCAAACCCATGTGTTCAATACCTGAATAAGCAAACATACGTTTTAAATTTTTCACTTTCACCATGTAAACAGTGGCAACAAACAACGAAAGGAAAGCGGCTATGGCTATTACGATGTTTGCCCAATCGTGAATTGAGGTATTGGCAACAACGACATAAAATCTGAAAATTCCGATAAATCCCAAATTCATTAAAACACTTGCCATTAGAGCACTAACTGGGGCTGGTGCTTTGTCCTTTGCATCTATACCAGCTGTAAACATAGGAACCAATCCTAATTTAGCAGTAAATCCTGTAAAAATGAATAAAAAAGCCAATCGCAACCAAAATGGATTTAATTGTGTGCTGTTTGCCAATAAATTTTTGAACGATAAATCGTCAGAACCGGCATGAGTGAGCGATAAACTTAAAAATAAAATTCCGATAAAAATAAACGTTACACTAATGGCACAAATGAAAACATATTTCCATGTGGCTTCCAGTGCTAGTTTTGAACGATGGTGATAGATTAAAATGGACGCACATAAAGTTGTGATTTCGGTAAAAATCCAAGTTACAGCAATATGATTTGCCAAATATCCAAATCCAATCGCAGTTATCAACCCAACCATAGCGGCATAATAGGTTGAACTTAAATGACCAAATTCTTTACGTTTACTCAAATAAATATGGCTATGCATCATGGCTGGAACCGAAACAATACTTAGAGTCATTAATAATAAAATTCCAATTGAATCGAAGGTAAAGTATTCAAGTTCGGTGCTTTGGTAATTAAAACATGCGTATACCGTATAACTTATCTGAAATAAAAGATAAAGTATCAAGAGGCAGTTTTGTATTGTTTTATTTCGAACAAAAATAAGTCCGAAACAGATTAATACAGCAGAAATTAAATAGAATAATGTCATATAAAATTGTATTTACTTTTAAATATCTTTCAAGTTGCTTAATTGATCTACATGAATGTCTTTAAATACATCTCCAATTTTATTCAAGAAGATGCCTAAAATCAGAACACTGGCGAAAATATCGAGCATAATTCCTAAATTCACGAGCATTGGCATTTCGTTTCCAACCGCTAGAGATAGAACAAAAACTCCGTTTTCAATAACCATATATCCCATAACATGAGTGATGATTTTTCGACGTGAAGCAATAAAATACAAACCTGTGAAAAGTGTTGAAAGAGCCACTACAAAAAACATCTTATCAAGATTTTTATCTTTAATCGAATACGAAAGTAGGATGGTAGTTACAACTATCACCGTAGTGATGATTAACGATACAAACTGTGGTAAAAATGGCTCGGCTTCACGAGTGATTTTATTGCGTTTAAGAATATATTCAAGAAAAAGAGGAACAGCAATCGATTTAAAAACGATGGTTTCTAATAAAATCAAAATTAAATTCAGGGTGCTTATTTCTTTAAGTTCAAAAAAAGCGACACCAAATAATAAGATCCCTTGCAGCATAAGAACTTTGGTATACGTGTGCATTCGGTTTGCAATGGACATGTAAAACAAAGTGATCAAAAAGACGATTAATAATACATTTATCATGATTGAAAAAAATTAGATTTTTATAAGAATTTTCCCGAAATTATGAGTACACCAAAAAAGATTAATAAACTTACTGATGATAAAACGACAATAAACTGTGCATTGTGATTCATTCTGAAACGAGCCATAAATGACTCAATAACACCGATTGAAACCGCCATCAAAAACTGAACAGCAAAAAATAATGGAATTGCATACTCATAATTAATAGTTCCAACAAATAAATTTGCGATTAGGGCACCATAAATTGCAAATTTGATATAACCAGCTGACAAAATCAACCCTAAATCAAAGCCAGAGTTATCAAGTATCATCACTTCGTGAATCATCGTTAATTCAAGATGAGTTTTTGGATCATCAATTGGCATTCGACTATTTTCAATCATTGCAATCATAATTAAAACGAAAGTTGCAAGGGTGCCAAGTGCGTAACTTATGTACGAACCCAAATGTAACGTGTAAAATATTTCCTGAAACGAAGTATGACCTGTAAGTAAGGCTAATGAACCCATTAAGATAAAAAAAGCAGGTTCGGCAAACATCGAATAAAGTGCTTCACGACTTGCTCCCATGCCTTCAAAACTACTTCCAGTGTCCATTGCCGAAATAATGCTGAAAAATTTACCCAAGGCTAAAATGTAAGCGAAGAAAATAAAATCACCATTAAAACTAATTAAGCCTTTTGTGCTATCGAATGGCACAACCAAAGCAGCCATAATTATCGTTGAAAAATAAATGGTTGGTCCAATTTGAAAAATAAAACTGCTTGTTTCACTATAAACCGATCCTTTTTTAAAAAGTCGGATTACATCTTTAATTGGCTGAAATAAGCCGGGTCCTTTACGCCCCGAAGCAATACTTTTTGTACGGATAATAATTCCCGTAAAAAAGAAAGCAGCAATGATGATTAATACAAAACTTAGCATACTTATAATTGATTTAAAAAGCTGATGAATTGAATGATTTTGTTGTAAATTAATGGTATTGTGATGATTGATAAAATAAAAATGATTCCATATAAAAGATAGGATTGAATCTTCCCATTTTGTAGATATCTGAATTTTCCCAAGAACGACTTAAATTTCATAATCGGAATATCAATAAACCATTTTTCAATTTTATCGAATGGATGCGTTTCAAACTGAGCGTCTTGAGGAAACATTCCTTCTACTGTTTTTTCCTTTTTATGAAATTGAACAACCATTCCAAAGAGTTTTGCATAGGAGCGAATAAATGAGCTGGCAGTGTATTGTAGCTTAGGAGTTGGGGCAACATAACCGCAACCCCAAGTTTGTTCAATATTGATAATACGCTTGTGTTGAACACTTTTTCGAATAAAAAAGATCACAGTCACCAAAACTACCAAGCCCAAAACAGCCCAACTTATTGGCTGAAATGTTTCAAAAAACAGTCCGTTGGAAAATAGTTCGGTCGCAGGAAATTTATTAGTAAATAATGAAATTGGACTTGATAATAAATTTAAAAAATATTGAGGGAATAATCCGATAAAACCGATTAAAAAAGCAATAACATACAATGGAATTAACTGAAATACTGGCACTTCTTTAATTTCGTGATGGAATTTCATTCGAGGACTTCCTAAAAACACAATTCCAAAAGCTTTTGTGAAACAAAGTAATGCCAAGCCTCCAATCATAACCAGCACTAAAATTGAAATCACGACAGTAATTGTAGAAATCAATAGTGCATCTTCCTGCATCCATTGATACATTCCTTTATAGATGATAAATTCCGAAATAAAACCATTAAAAGGTGGAATACCACAAATTGCAATGGATGCGATTAGAAAAAGTAGTGCAGTATGAGGCATTTTTTTAACGAGACCGCCCAAATGTTCAATATTTAAAGTATGAGTAGCTAAATAGACATTTCCAGCCGTATAAAAAAGCAAGGATTTAAACAATGCATGATTTAATGTATGAAGTAATGCACCTGCAAATCCCAACGTTGCAACAAGCTGATTTTCGGAGCCTAATCCAATACAACCAATAGCAATACCAATTCCGATAATCCCGATATTTTCGACGCTGTGATAGGCGAGGAGTTTCTTTAAATTGTGTTGAGTAATGGCAAGCATTACACCATAAAGTCCGGAAATTAAAGAAATGGTCAAAATAAAGTATCCAATGATTGTAAAATCGGGTTTTATTAAAAGTAACATTCTGAAAATTCCAAAAATTCCGATTTTGATAATTACCCCCGACATAATTCCCGAAATATGTGAAGGTGCTGCAGGATGAGCGTAAGGCAACCAGGTATGAAAGGGGACAAATCCAGCTTTAATGGCAAATGCAACGAAAAAGCAAGTAAATAAAATTATGGCAACGGCTCCATTTGAAGCGGAATAAGCTGCTATGGCGTTAAAATCATAACTTCCGGTTTTAAAAGCCACCCACATAAAACCAATCATTAAAAAAACGATGCAAACATGAGCCTGCATTAAATAGTTAATGCCTGCTTTTATTGTTACAGGTTTTTCGTGTTCAAATATGATGGTGATAAATGCCGACAATGCCATTAATTCCCATGCAACTAAAAAAGCAATGCTATTTTGAATTACACACAGTGAAATCATGGATGTGTACAATATAATAAACGAAACTCCGTGTAAACTCAGATTGGTCTTTTGATCTTTATATGCGTTCATATAAAACAATCCATAAAATCCACCAGTGAGGAAAATGAAATTTATGATTAAAATAAACCAACCCGATAAGGCATCAATTCGAATAGGAATCAGTCCCGAAATAATACTTCCACCAAAAATAAATTCAAACGTCTGACCACCGAGGGTTTGCACAGCAAAATATCCCGAAATTACAGCATTTATAATAGTTGCCGAATACAAAATAATTCCTTTCCATTGATTTGATAAAAATGGAATTGTTATCATTGTAAATACTGCGATAATTATAAATGTAATAATTAAAGTCATTATACGAAATTTAAAACTGTAAGAATGAAAATTACCAAAATAAAGATGATGCCATAAATCACATACGATTGAATTCGTCCATTTTGAATAAATTTAAAATAATTGACGCAATAAATCATACGATGAGAAATGGGATTTATAAGTCGTGTTTCAATAAAATCAATATAGAGTGATGAATATCTTTTTTGTACAGGGAAAATTTCATTTTGTTTTATTTCTGAATATTGCTTGTTTTCAATCAATAAGAAGCTGAATATTTTGCTCAAAGGTTTAGAAAATGATTTGCCTGAATATTGCATTTTGCTGTTTGGTGCCACATAACCACATCCCCAAGTTGGTTGAAATTGCTGTTCTTTGTTTTTTATAGCTAAATATCTAATTCCGTAAATAAAGGCAATAAATGCTATAAATAGGATGGAGTATAGACTTATCGAAGTCATTATTTGTGAATAATTTACTAAATCGGGATTGATTACAGAAAATGAATTATCAGTTAAACTGCTTGAAATATTATTTGCAAACGATAAATAAGAAGATGAAAAAAAGACAATACTTAGCATTACAAATACAATTAAATATTGAGGTAAAAGCATGTACATTGAAACTTCATTGGGCTTTTGATGAAGTATTTCTCGTGCGCTACCCAAAAAAATTGTTCCGAATGTTTTTGTAAAGGTTAAAATGGACAGTCCACCAATAACACTGACTCCAGCAAAAGTAAGCACTAATAGAATGATTTCGCCCATATTATTCGACTTTAACCCTTCAATTAAACCACTATAAATAATAAATTCTGAAATGAATCCATTAAAAGGTGGTATTCCGCCAATAGCTAAACTTCCGATTAGAAAAAAGATCGCGGTTTTGGGCATATATTTTATTAAACCACCAAGTTTATCAATATTTCGGGTATGTGTTTGCTGATAAATCGAACCCGCGGAATAAAAAAGGAGTGATTTAAACAACGAATGGTTTAAAACATGAAGTAGTGCACCACCAAAACCTAAGTAATAAAGTAATAGTGAATTGTTGCCAATTCCCAACAATCCGATACCAATCCCGATTCCAATAATGCCAATGTTTTCGATGGTGCAATAGGCTAAAATTTGCTTGAAATCGCGTCGAACCGAAGCATTTAATATTCCATACAATCCCGAAATTATTGAAACAGTAATTATGATTTCTCCAATTAATAAATAATCAGCTTTTAAAAAGCTTACCATTCGGAAAATGCCATAAATTCCCATTTTAACAATAACGCCCGACATGACACCCGAAACGTGCGATGGTGCAGCAGGATGAGCATGAGGTAGCCATGTGTGCAATGGAACAAAACCAGCTTTTATACCAAATCCAATAAAGAAAATCAAAAACAACCAGAGGTTTGGATTTGTCGAAAAAAACTGTCCAATTGCATCAAAATCGAACGAGCCAGTTTGCGAATAAACCCAGATAAATCCAATCGTTAATAAGACGACACTGATGTGCATTTGCACAAAGTAATTGATTCCTGCTTTTATTGTTTTTGGATTTTGATGGTCGAAAATGACTAACAAGGTAGATGTCAGCGACATAATTTCCCAAGCAATTAAAAAAGCAAAGGCATTTTTCAACATACAAACCCAAACCATAGATACATGAAAAAGAATAAATAAAATCCAGTGTAACATGATTTTATTTCGGGTTTCGGAATGAGTTTTTAGATATCCAATTCCATAAATTGCTCCAGTAAAACTAGTGAAGTTTACAATTAAAATAAACCAAGCCGAAAGCCTATCAATATAAATAGTAGTGTTGCCTAAAAAAGCCCCTGTATTGATTGAAAACTCAATAATATCGCCATCAACAGCTGGTAAAACAAACAAACTTAACAATAAAGCATTAATTGAAATTATTAATGCTGCAAAGTTTGCAATAAATTTTGAAGGCATAAATGCAAAAGCAACGATTGATATTAATGTGATTATCGATGAGACATTTAAGAACAAATCTAAACCTAAAAATTGCATTGCTCAAACTTAATTCATTGTTTATTTTTTGCAAAGTAACAAAATTCATTTCAGAAAGCGGGCAAAAATCATTAAAAACTGACTATTTGAGAAATAAACTTTTTGAAATGTTTTACAGTCGTCTAAAATTAGTCTTAAAAAGAAAACTATTATCGTCAGTGTGTTCGATGGCTAAATTTAGATGAAAGGCATTTTAATTAATATTTAAAATACTTTTCTAATACTTTATATGTTTTGAGCTTTTTTGTAAAAATAATAGTTTGATTAATCATGTTTTCATGATTGTAAAAAAAATGAACATTTAAACTAATTATTGGTAGCAATAAACAAAATGACATTTTTAGACACGATTCCGAAGGAATCGAATGTTTTGAGACGTTATTAATTAGAAACATGCAATCCCTTTTATACCCGATTCCGAAGGAATCGAATGTTTATAGAAAAAGATTAAAAAAGAAATATGCGACCCCGATGGGGTCGAATGTTTTATAAGACATTATTAATTAGACACATGCAATCCCTTCGGGATTGATAAATTCTCTGCTATGGTTGGCTATAGGCGGCGAACCAATAAAAGTTGAGATTGATTTTTAAAAAAACAAAATTACATTTGTCGAAAAAAAATATTTATTCGCTTCATCGATTTTTATTTATATTTTTGATGTGAGGAATACAACATCAATTATTTTGAATGTTGGAATTGGTATTTCCTCTCAAGAATTTTAAAATGAAAAAATCAGAAACTGATTATGTATGAGTAACTTAAAAGCTAGTGAATATAAGCCTTTTGAGGAAATTAAACACATTTCGGATGAGGGTATGGAGTTTTGGTTCGCACGCGAACTATCGCTTGTGTTGGATTACGTGCAGTGGCGTAACTTTCAAAAAGTTCTGGACAGGGCGATTATTTCATGTAAAAACAGTGGTTATGAAATAATTGACCATTTTGCTGAGGTCAGCAAAATCGTTGAAGCAGGTGCAACTTCAAAACCGATAGTTGATTATAAACTCACACGTTATGCTTGTTATTTGATTGTTCAAAATGGCGATCCCCGTAAAGAAGTTATTGCTTTGGGACAAACCTATTTTGCTATTCAAACACGCCGTCAGGAAGTTGCAGATTATTATAATCAACTCGACGAAGATAACAAACGTTTGGTTATTCGGGGTGACATAAAGCAGTGGAATCAAATGCTTGCCGAAGCTGCCCACAAGGCGGGTGTTATTAGCAATGAGGAATATGCTCAATTTCAAAATGCAGGATACATGGGTTTGTATGGTGGTATGAAAGTAGAAGATATTCATCAAAAAAAAGGTTTGAAAAAAAATGAGAAAATTCTTGATTTTATGAGCAGTACCGAATTGATTGCCAATTTGTTTCGAATATCACAAACCGAAGAAAAGCTGAAAAAAGATAATGTTTGCAATAAAGAAGATGCCAATGAAGTACATTATATTGTCGGGAAGGAAGTCCGTGGAACCATAGAACGGGTAAGAGGAACTATGCCCGAAGATTTGCCGATTCCAAAAAAAAGCATCACCAAGTTAGAACGAGAGCAGTTGAAAAATCTTAAAAATAATCCCAATAAATTAATGTTGGATGAGTAAATTTAAAGTATGAGGTTTATCACAAACCAATTATTTAATTTTGCATGATTTTTTGAACGATTTAAGAAAATCCACCCTTTTAAATCAAAAAATAGACGAAATTATAAACTTTCGTTGTATGTTTGTAAAAACAATACTTTGATTAGTCATGTTTTTTTATGAAAGTGAAAAATGATCATATTAACGAATAATAAGGTATCATTGAACAAAATGACATTTTTAGACACGATTCCGAAGGAATCGAATGTTTATAGAAAGACATTAAATAAGAAATATGCGACCCCGATGGGGTCGAATGAGTTATGAGATATTATTAATTACAAACAAACAATCCCTTCGGGATTGATAAAAATAAAAAAAATGAGTGCCTTTTCACAAATATACATTCAGGTAGTTTTTGCAGTTAAAGACAGAAACAGTCTTATTAAATCTGATTAGGAAGAAGAATTATTCAAATACATTACTGGAATAGTTCAAAATAAAAACCAAAAAATGTTAGCAATAAATGGGACGAAGGATCATATCCATTTTTTAATTGGGATGAAGCCCTCATGTTGCTTATCTGATTTAGTTAGAGAGGTGAAGAAATCATCAAATACGTTCATCAATGAAAAGAAATTTTCTAGAATGAAGTTTGATTGGCAGGAAGGATTTGGAGCATTTTCTTATTCACATTTGGCATTGGATAATGTGATTGCTTATGTTAAAAACCAAAAGGAACATCATCGAAAAACAACATTTAAAGAGGAATATATTGATTTTTTAGAGAAATTCCAAATTGAATATAAAACGGAGTATCTGTTCAATTGGATAGAAAATGATTAAAACAATACGATAAATGAGTACATTCTTACAAATATACATAAAGGTGATTTTTGCTGTTTAAGTCATTTTTGCAATGAATATTAGGCAGATTCAACTAGCAAATGCAACTTTATTGTTTACAAATTTAAAAAATAT
>CAZFPO010000063.1:0-8256 GCA_964521105.1 uncultured Lentimicrobiaceae bacterium
TCTTAGCCGCTTCGTTCAGTGCTTTGCTATTTGGCTCTAAACCCCAAATATTTTCGTTGTCGGAAGTAGTTTCTCCAATTTTCAAACAGCCTTTATGCAACGCATCGTTGATGCGAAACACATAAATAAGTTTGAGTTTTAAAGCCGAAGTAAATTTCATAAATAGTTAATATTTACGTTTATAACTAATCTCATGATTCTTTATCTTTAATTTGGTTATGAGCAATGGCAATTGCTTTATGCAGCCTGTCTAATAAAATTTCTTTAGAGGGAAGAACGGTAAAATAATCGGCAACTTTTATATTGCTATTATGTAAATGAAGCAGTTCGATGTGTTCGGGGTTTTTGCCCGCACATAATATTAAGCCAATTGGCTGATTTTCACCTTCCATCGCTTCGTATTTTTCTAAATAACCCAAATATAACTCCATTTCACCTTTGTAAGCGGCATCAAATTCGCCAATTTTTAAATCAATAGCAATTAAACATTTTAATCGCCGATGATAAAAAAGCAAGTCGATGTAATAATCTTTATTGTCAATTATTAACCTTTTTTGTCGAGCAAGGAAAGCAAAGTCAGAACCTAATTCCGAAATGAATCGTTGTAATTCGGCAATAATTGAGGTTTCTAAATCTTTTTCGGAATATGTATCCTTAAGACCTAAGAAGTCTAAAAAGTAGGGATCTCTAAAAACTAAATCGGGAGTAATTTGATTGGTTTCATTTAGCGTTAATAATTCATTTTTAATTGTTTCTTCGGGCTTTTTGCTAATAGCAGTACGTTCGTAAAGCGTCGAATTAATTCGTTCTCGAAAAGTGCGAACGCTCCATTTCTCAATTTTACACATTTTGATGTAAAATTGCCGTTTAAGCTCATCGTCCATAAAAATCACCATTCTAATGTGCGACCAGCTCAATTGTCTACACAGTGTGTATACAATTTCTTTATCCGGTAATGTTTGAGCAAAGCGAAGGCAATGCCTGAGTTGTTTTTCGCCCCAGCCGGCACCATATTCGAGCGTTAATTTCTCACTCAGTGAGTTTAAAATTTGTTTGCCATACTCTGCACGTTGATCTTTTAGAACTTCTTCGTTAATTTTTTTACCAACATTCCAATATAAGAGAGTAATTGTTGCATTAACCGCAATACTTACTTGCTGTTTACTTTGTTCAATAAGGCTTTTAATTTCACTTATCAAACCATCATTTATTTTATTTATATTCGATTTCATAGCATTTCACTAAAATCGTGTTTATTGCTAATATTCAAACGCAAAAAAACATCTTTTTCAATAATAGTATTTAATACACTGCGCATAAATCCGTCGGCTTGTTTCTGACTGATTTTCTTTTGTTTAAGATATTCTGGTATTCCACCTTATTGTAAAAAAATCGCCAAATATTCAAAATTAGATAAGTTTGGCGAAAATAAAGAATTAAAAAGTTGATATTCTGAAAATTGAAGTGGAAGTATCGAGATTTCTATATAACGACCTGTGAGCAATGTAGCCAATTCACCCGAGAGAAGATATGCGTTAGAACCAGTGATATACACATCACAATTTTTTTTAATAAATAAACTATCCACTAAGCGTTGAAATTCTTTTACATGTTGAACTTCATCAAGAAAAATATAGTTCATTTTATCAGAAATAAGCCGTTCTTTTATGTGAGAATGTATTTGATAAATATCGCCAATTGCAATGGTGTCTAAGTCTTCGAAATTAAGAAATTGGATTTGTTTTGCATCGATACCATTATTCAATAATTCACTAGCAAACATTTGCAAGAGAGTTGATTTGCCACATCGCCGTACCCCTGAAATGACTTTAATTAAATTTTGGTCTTTCAAATTACGAAGCATTTGCATGTACTGTTTTCGTTCTATGAAATCTTCTTTGTACTGATAATCTTGCATCATATGATGTTTTTCGTTGAATTACCGTTTAATTAAATCCACAAATCTAATTTTCCGTCCTTTTTTCCCTTTTTCCAAATCCTTGTTGTTCCAATCTTTTATTAAACAATAAATTCCATTATGTTTTTTGATGTTCTCTTTATCACAACCCTCACATTGTATTGATTTTGTTTCAATTTCGCCAAATAGGTTTTCGGTTTTGATATTTTTTGTAACACAGCTATTGGGGATAACTCCTTTTAAACCATCCATTTGCCAAACGTTCCACGAAATGATGTAAGCAATATATTGTATAGATTTTAGCAGAGGTTCTTTACCAAATTTCAACGTATAATTCTCGATAAAAGTGATGAGCATGGCTTCACGAGCTAAAAGCAAACTATCGCCTTGCCACTCAAAAGCATAAATGTTTTTATATGCGGTTTGTGCAGCTTCGAGCCATTCTCCTGTTTCGTTAACGTTTTCGTTGATAACTCTTAATTTTCTGTCTAAGAGTCCAATACGATTTTCAATTGAAATAAATTCACCGGTTGTGGTATCATATCTACTTGTTATATAAGGAGCTTCACCACAAGCCATTTCTAATCGTGTATCTCTTACATAATGTTTCCAAGTTTTACCTTCAGGGAAAGTAATTTTACTCTGAGTTAGCTCCCAAGTTTTTGTTCCATTTTCTAATTGAATTTCGGTGTTAAAAACATTCTCCATTCCAAACCAAGCATTGTCAATTAAGTTATTTTGAGCATTGCAAATCCAGGAGGGAGTAAAAACTTCAGCCATTTCTCGAACTCTTGACAATTGTAATTCTTTATCCTTTTTAACACGTGGTATAATTACATGTCCGTTAGCTCCTGTAATTGATTTGGTAGTTATTTGAGATGAAAATTGATAATTGTCGCCCAACTCTTGGTAATTGTTAGTTGCCCAAAAAATATTTTGACGAGTGGTGTGGTCACGCAAAAGAATATCAAGCACCTTGGGATATTTTACACGAAGTTCGTTTTCTAGGATATCTATTTCAACTTGCATCAATTTATTATTTCCTCATGTTTTAAAATTCTTGTTTTAGCTTTATTACAAAGCTTCATTGATTAACAACGTATACAAATCTTTAACTTCTAACCCAAAAACACGCGATTGTTGTGGAACAATACTATTTTGCGATTGTCCTGGAATGGTGTTTACTTCCAAAAAATAGAGTCCGGTTTCGTTAAAAATATAATCAAAACGCACCACTCCCTTACAGTTTAGTCGTTGGTATAAATAGGCAGAAGTTTCGCGACACTCAATGGCGATTTTTTCGTCGATAGGGGCTGGGGTAATTTCATCAGCCATTCCAGTAGTGTATTTTGCTTCATAATCAAAATAATCTTTTTTACTAACCACTTCGGTAATTGGAAGAATTACAATATCGCCTTTTGATTTAAAAACCCCACAGGTAATTTCACGTCCTTTAATAAATCGTTCAATTAACACCTGGTCATCGTGCTTAAAAGCCAATTCAATCGCTTTTGTAATATCTTCCATTTTATTTACCTTCGACATGCCAACACTAGAACCCGAGTTGCAAGGTTTAACAAAGCAAGGTAATCCTGTAATTTCAACAATTGCTTCGGGATATATTTTTTCACCTTTAAACAAATGATACGATTCCGAGGTTTTAACATCGTATGATTTTACAACCCTGACGCAATAATTTTTGTTAAAAGTAAGTGAAGATGTTAGCACATCGCTTCCCAAATAGGGGATTCTAAGTAGCTCAAAATAACCTTGTAAAAGTCCATTTTCGCCAGGTGTTCCGTGAATGGCAATAAAAACTAAATCAAAAACTATTTTTTGTCCATCGATGGTTAAACTAAAATCGTTTTTGTCAATATGATAATAGAGGCTGTCACTGTGCTCATAAGTCCAATCTTTCCCTTTGATGTGAATAATTTTTGAAGTAAAAAACTCTTTATCTAAATTTGATTGAATAACGGCAGCACTTTTTATCGAAATTTCGTACTCGCCCGAGTCGCCACCGGCTAAAATTGCTATATTTTTTTTCATTTTTTATTCAAATTAGTTATTGTGATGTTGCTAATAACATCAAAAGTAATTAGATTTTTGTTAAAAGTGGTTTATCTTCGGTAATTTTTATCAGCAATTTGATGTTTGTAACTAAAAAATTAAAAGTCGAACTCATTTTTTTAAAAAAATGTATTTGATTAATAAACCAAACATTTTATTAATTTTGTCAATTAAACAATAAAAGTCAGTAAAATTGGTTATTGTGTCATGATGGATAAAATTAAAAGTTTCCTTAAAATTCCTATTGTTAAGCATGTTTTAATAGGTATAGGTGCCTTAGTTGGATTAACAATAATTGTATCGTTTGTTTTACGTTTTTATACCCGACATGGTGATTCGATTACATTACCCAATTTTACAGGAAAAACACTCGAACAAGTTCAAAATATGGACGAGGCATCGCCATTTGAGTTTATCATTATCGATTCGGTTTATATGCCCAAAAAGCTTGGCGGCTCAATTTTTTCGCAAGATCCTCCCGAAGGCTCTACCGTTAAATCGGGTCGAAAAATTTATTTAACAACTATTGCTTACGGAGTTCCTAACGTTACCATGCCTAATCTCACCGATTTATCGCTTAGACAAGCTACTATGATGCTCGAAAATATTGGGTTAGTTGTTGGTAACGTAGTTTATCAGCCAAGTAAATACCATAATGCAGTGTTTGAACAATTATATCAAGGACGACCAATTAAAGCAGGTACTGAACTTAAACAAGGATCAAAAATAACCCTAGTAGTTGGTAAAGATTCTTCTGTTGATGATGATTCTGAATAATTTTAATCGAAAATTCAATGTGTATGAATAAAAAAATATTTTTTTCTTTTTTCTTTTTACTAGTTATCCTAAATATAAAATCTCAGGAAATTATATCGGGATTAAACCGAAATCATGAGTTAAAACATCAGGAAGCATTTGTAAAAAATATTATAATCGACTATAGTCCAGTTACCCTCCCTTTTGTTGATGATTTTTCTAATTACACCGTTTTTCCGAATTCAAATCTTTGGATTGATAATTATGTATTTATAAACAGCAATTATTCTACTTTTCCGCCAACGGTGGGAGTTGCTACTTTTGACGCTCTAAATCAATTTGGTGCAATTCATACAAATGCTCAATCCACCACATTTCCTGCCGACACACTTACTTCACGACCCATAAGATTAGACACTTTATTTTCTCCAGTATATCGTCCAATTACCCTTTCCGATTCGATTTATTTTAGTTTCTATTTTCAACCCGGTGGCTCATTAGGTCAACCTTGGGAAGTTTTTGGCGATAAACCCGAATTTAACGATTCGTTGGTGCTTGAATTTGGATATCGAACCGAAAATATTATTCTTGATCATTATATAAAAGAACCTCAACAAATTACAACCTATTTGTTGCCTGGTGATTCAATCGAAAACCATTGTTATCCTGGTCAATTTATTCAAATTGAACAGGCTTTATTTCCCGAAGATACCGTTTGGGTTCCTTGCGACTCGGTGATGAAACCCGAAATGGTGTGGACAAAAGTTTGGGGAAAAACAGGACTTTCACTTCAACAAATGGTTGATAGTAATGGCAAGTACTTTAATTATGTCCTTATTCCAATCACGAACGAACAATACCTTAATGCAGGATTTCAATTTCGTTTCCGAAATTATGCTAGTTTAGGAAATAATGCGTTGCCGGGCTGGCTTGGAAATGTCGACCAATGGAATATAGATTACGTTAAGTTAGATATTAATCGAAATTATCAGGATACCATTTTAAAAGATGTTGCTTTTGTTAACTTAGCACCATCTACATTAAAAAAATATCAAGCCATGCCTTGGAATCAAATTAAAGGATTTCAAAATGCCGAAATAAAAGATTCTGTTTCGATGCAATTAACTAATCTTGATGTGATTACCAAAAACACTAGTTTTATTTATAAAGCCGAAACCATCAATAATTCTTTAATTTATCAGTATGATGGAGGAAGTTTTAATTTAGAACCTTTTGTTACAAGCGGGTATCAAACATACCAACCTCACGCTCGTCCGCCTATTAAATATACATTTCCAGAAGATGCAAACGATAGTGCTGAGTTTTTTATTAGCTATATTCATAAAGAAGCCGGTTTAGGCGATAAAAGAGCCGAAAATGATACCATAAAATACATCCAACGGTTTTATAATTATTTTGCATACGACGACGGATCGCCCGAAAATGGCTATGGTTTGTCGGTAGCTGGTGCAAAACTTGCTTATCGATTTAAATTGAATACGCCCGATACAATTCAAGCAGTTCAAATGTTTTTTAATCAAACCTTCGACCACTCAAACCAACAAAATTTTTATTTAACTATTTGGAATAATATTAATAATAAACCCGGTAACGTCATTTATGAGCATCCCATGTCTCTTCCTGTTTTTGAAGATTCGATAAACGAATTTCATACCTATAAATTAGAGGAACCAATTTATATCAGTGGCACTTTCTATGTGGGTTGGCGTCAAACCACCGAATACAATTTAAATCTTGGTTTCGACCGAAATAATAATTCGTCGGAAAATATTTTTTATAATACTGATGGAGCTTGGGTAAACTCGTTTTATACCGGTTCATTAATGATTAGACCATTACTTGGTAAGCGATTTTCAATGGTTGGAATAGATGAACCAAACTTAGCCATTGATGTTCAATTGTACCCAAATCCAAACGATGGGAATATTCTCTATTTAAAATATTCTGAACTGATGGATAATAACGCGATGCTTAGTGTTTTTGACCTAACTGGCAGATTGATTTTTTCGGAACAAGTAAAACCGTCAATTTCGATATCATCGCTACAAAACGGACTTTATATTGTTGAAATTCAAAACAACGGCAATAAAATATCCAAACGTCTAATAATTTCTAAATAATATAAAATCACTATGATCGAAGAGCCTTTGCCACCCGACCAGAACGAAGAGAGTGAAGACTTATTTGAACATTTTCGATTCGTTGCTGACGCCCGTCAATCTTTATTAAGATTAGACAAATTTTTGATGAATCGAATCGAAAATACTTCACGTAATAAAATTCAAAATGCAGCAAAAGCTGGAAATATTCTGGTAAATAATGTTGCCGAAAAACAAAATTATAAAGTAAAACCAGGTGATGTGATTTCAATTGTAATGACACATCCGCCTCGCGAAATTGAAATTATTCCCGAAGATATTCCATTAACCATTTCATACGAAGATGACGATGTGCTGATGGTTAATAAAAAACCAGGAATGGTCGTTCATCCAGCTTATGGAAACTATACAGGAACCCTTGTAAATGCATTGGCTTTTCGCTTTTTAAACTGTTTTAATACCAATAAAGAACCAGTAAAAGCACATTTAGTCCACCGTATCGACAAGGATACAAGTGGAATAATGGTAATTGCAAAAAACGAATTTGCTCAAACCAAATTAGCAAATGATTTTTTTCATCACACCATCAATCGAAAATATGTGGCACTTGTTTGGGGCGATTTTATCGAAGATTCTGGAACAATTATAGGGAATATCGGACGTAGCTTAAAAGACCGAAAAGTGATGACCGTTTTTCCAAACGGCGAATATGGTAAACATGCCATCACCCATTGGAAAGTGTTGGAACGATTTGGTTATGTTACACTTATCGAATGTCAACTCGAAACCGGACGAACTCACCAAATTCGTGCTCACATGCGTTTTATTGGTCATCCGCTTTTTAATGATGCTACTTATGGTGGCGACAGTATTTTAAAAGGAACCACATTTACAAAATATAAGCAATTTGTCCAAAACTGTTTCAAACTTCTACCTCGACAAGCTCTTCACGCTAAATCTCTTGGGTTTAAACATCCAGTAACTGGCAATGATATTTTTGTAGATTCTGAATTACCCGAAGACATGAAATCCGTTATCGAAAAATGGAGAGGGTACTCAAAACATAAAGCGATGGAAGAGGAAAGTGGGGAGAGTTGAGAGTTTAGAGTTAAAAGTTTAGAGTTAAAAGTTGAGAGTTAAAAGTTAGAAAGTCGAAAGTTAAAAGTTAGAAAGTTAAAAGTTTGAAAGTTTAAAAGTTAATGTGTGAAGGCATGCCCCTTCAGAGCCTGTCCGACTTTTGGCGGAGGACAGGGGTAGCGGTTGGAGAGTTGAGAGTTAAAAGTTTAGAGTTAAAAGTTTAGAGTTTAAAGTATGGAAGTATGGAAGTATGGAAGTAGGGAAGTAGGGAAGTAGGGAAGTAGGGAAGTAGGGAAGTAGGGAAGTAGGGAAGTA
>CAZFPO010000063.1:8356-15932 GCA_964521105.1 uncultured Lentimicrobiaceae bacterium
GGAAGATGGAAGTTGTGGTGTTTAAATTTGGTTATTTAAAATTAATAAATGAAAAAAATTATTGGTTTTATACCTGCTCCAATTAGGCTTATTTTTAAAGTTTATGCTTTAGGAATAGCGTTCTTTTTTGTGTTGCGTTTGGTTTTGTTTTTTGTAACTTTCGATCAAGTAAAAACAATTAGCAACTCCACTGCTTGGATATTATTTCAGGCATTTTTTATGGGTTGGCGTTTCGATACTGTTATTTCTGGATATCTATTGGCTTTGCCAATGGTTATTTTGAGTTTTGGAGAATTTTTTCCGAATGCTCGAAATTATTTTGCAATGGTTTCAAAATGGATCATCTTAATTACTTATTCTTTGGCTTTTATGGTTTGTTTTGCCGACATCCCGCTTTTTCAGCAGTTCGGAAACAGAATGAATATGTCGGCATTCCAATGGTTCGATTCGCCTTGGTTTGTGATTAAAATGGTGTTTGGCGAAATTCGATATTGGATATTTTTAATTCCATTAATCATTTTTATTGGGGCTTGGTTTTATTTAGTTAATAAATTTCACAAAAGGTTTTTATTAAAATCTAGTGTTTTTAAAAATGGGTTTTCTGCCCAAAAACTTTCAACATTTATTTCTTTAACTATTTTGTTTTGGGCTTTATTATTTTTAGGTATTCGAGGTAGAATTGAAAAAAAATCGCCCATCCGAATTGGAACAGCTTTTTTTTCCGAATATCCTTATGTTAATCAGTTGGGTTTGAATCCCGTGTTTACATTAATGAGAAGTTTTTTCGATCAACTTAGAACAGAAAATAATCCCATAAATTTTATGCCCGATGAAGAAGCTGCGAATTTTATGCAAAAGCAGTTAAAAATCGACACAATTATTGCAAATTCACCTATTGCACGGCAAATGAACATAGGAAAAATTGCTAAACCATATAATGTAGTATTGGTAATTATGGAAAGCATGGGATCCCAAAATATGACTCGATATGGGAATTCTAATAATTTAACTCCAACGTTAGATTCTATTGCCAATCATTCCATCGCTTTTGATTTTGCTTACACAACTGGAATTCATACACATAATGGATTATTTTCGACCTTATACAGCTTCCCTTCCATCCCTAAAAAACATCCTTTTAATGAATTCCCTATTAATGAATACACTGGTTTACCTGGAATTTTGAAACAAAACTCCTATCAAACCTTGTTTTTCATTCCCCACGATGATCAATTTGATAATATGGGAGGCTTTTTTAAAGCCAATCATTTCAACGAAATTTACAGCGAAAAAAATTATCCTTCCGAAAAAGTACTGAGCTCGCTGGGTGTCCCTGATCATGTAATGTTTGACTTTGCCATAAATATTTTGAATCGAAAAAGCGAATCAAAAAAACCATTTTTTGCAACCTTTATGACGGCAAGTAATCATGGACCTTACATAGTGCCTAAAGATATTTCATTTAAACCAAAATCTTCCGACTTAAAAACCCAACTTATGGAATATTCCGATTGGGCAATTGCTAACTTTTTGCAAAGTGCAATGAAACAACCTTGGTTTAAAAACACCCTTTTTGTTTTTATTGCCGATCATGGTTTTCATGGTGCCAGTAATTATGAAATGTCGCTTTGTTACCACCATACACCTTTTTTAATTTACGCACCCGAAATTCTCGATAGCACTTATGCAGTAGATAAGGTTGCTTCGCAATTAGACGTATTCCCAACGGTAATGGGAATATTGCAAATCCCTTACATTAACAGTACTTTGGGCGTTGATTTGTTAACTGAAACCAGAAAATATGCACCTGTTTGTAACGATGAACGAATGGGTTGTGTAAGCAAAGATTGGTTTTTTGTTTTACGAGAGGATAAAACTCCCATCCTATACGATTTTAACTCAAAAACCTCCGAAAACAAGTTTAAACAAAATTCCAATATTGGACAAGAAATGCAAAATTTCACGAACGCAACCTATCAAACTACCCAATATTTAATTAAACTCAAAAATACTGGATTGATAAAATGAGGATACAACTTCTAAGTTTTTTGGCTTTAAATGATAGTATAACCTCACCATTGAATTTGAGAAATTCAGTTTTCGGTCGTTGAGCCCAGAAACTAATATATAATTATAAAACAATTAACAAATGATTGGCAAGCATAGTTAAGTTTAACTTTAAAATAACACCTTATACTATTGACATTATGTCTATGTTATCGTATATTTGTGAAATTATTTTATTATTTATTAAATCATGTTTTATGAAAACAAAATTCCAAAATTGTGAGTATTGTGTACACACACACACACACACACACACACACGGCAGAGCCAGTTTTAGAAGTTTTGTGTTTTTTGCTTTATTGCTAGTTTTTTTAATGAGTAACAGTGGTTTTTATGCTCAAAACCCTTGTGTTTATGATGTTTCTAATTCAAATTTACTTTTAAATAAGTTCGTCCCTGATTCAAGTACACCCATAAAAACAATACATTTATCTTTTCATGTATGGCGTGATGATAATGGATTAGGAAATTTTTGGCTAAATACTCAAGCATATAGAGATACATTACGAATGGTTATTGGATATTTGAACTGGATTTATAGTGAAAATGTAGCCTTTAGCGATCCAATATCTAATGCAGTTTTTATCCCAGATACGAAAGTTAGGTTTGAATTGGATTCTGTTTATTATTATGATAACACTACATACTGTAATTATGGGATTGATAAAGGTGGTATATTAACAAATTATTTAAATATTAATTTTCCAGAAAGAATACGTAGTTTCCCTTATCATTTAACTATACGTAATATTGCAAATCCCTTTGGGCAATCTAGCGGATTTTTGTCTTTAGTTCAAAATATCATAACATGGAATCAAAACACTCAGGCATATGCAAACAACGATGGTGGCATGTTTTTTATGTTGGCATTGCACATGGCACATGAATTTGGACACAATTTTAATTTAGGACACCCATATAACAGTGAGGTAATTGAAATCTCAAATACTGAATTTTTATGGGATTTATTCGGTTCACAAAGGCAATCATGGTGTAACTCAGTGGGAATAGACTCTGTTTGTTATCATGATGCTGGTTGGAGTTGCAACCCCTATGATACAAGTAATACTTGCACAAACAACATCATGGGTGGGACTAGTAGTGCTCGTCATTTTACTGCATTACAGTGTGCAAGAATTCATAGGTGTTTAAGTGTAAACCCAATAAGAAATTATGCAAAGGGATATTCATCAACACCGCTAAATATAACTGAAAATCAGACTTGGGATCATGGACCCAAAATGTATCAGGATATCGTCATTAAAAATGGTGCAACGTTAACATTAACGTGTGAGTTGATAATGCCATATCAATCAAAAATCATTATAGAAAGAGGTGGAAAACTTGTTTTGAATGGGCAGCAAGCAAAAATCACAAATTCTTGTGGTGAGTTATGGAAAGGCATCGAAGTATGGGGTACAAGTAACAAATCGCAATACGCTGTAGATTATGCACATCAAGGGCAGTTGATAATTATAAATGGTGGTACAATTGAAAATGCAATTGTAGGTGTTTATGTTGGTAAAACAAATATTCATGGTTTTAACGAAACAGGCTATGAAGGTGGAATTGTGATGGTAGAAAATGCCCGTTTTATTAACAATAAAATTGCAGTTTTATTTAATCCATATCACAACTATTTACCATCCAATCCTCTGGTTCAAAAACCAAATCACTCATACTTTTATGATTGTTTGTTTCAAACTAATTCAGGCATGACGAGATACAATCAATTGCCCGAAGCATTTGTAAAGATAAAAGAAGTTGAAGGATTAAAATTTAAAGGATGCCGTTTCGAAAACACAGATCATCAAAACTACGTGGTTTATAATCGAGGAAAAGGAATTGTTGCTACAGATGCATACTTCTATCTTGACTTATATTGTGCCGTTTCATACCCATGTCCAAATCCTATTAATTGTAGTTTTTCAAATTTATATTATGCCATTGATGCAACAAAGACGTTTAGAGATGATGTTATATCAATTTTAAAAAGCACTTTTAACTCAAACTATCGTGGTATATATCTTAGTGGTATTTTAAATCCTATTGTATCGGGCAATACATTTTCAATAAGCGATTATGATCCAAATATAGTAAATGTACTACCAAACGACAATCAGCCCTATGGTTTGTATTTGAATAACTCAACAGGCTATACGGTTGATTATAACACATTTAATAGTGCAACCTCAAACAAATCTACGAAAATTGGTGTTGTAGTAAATAATTCAGGCACAGCAAACAATTTAATATACAACAATGTTTTTACAGGTTTAAATGTTGGCTCTCAGGCACAAAGCATTAATAGAGGGACTAATACCGGCTTGGTGTATAAATGTAATGAGTTTACATCTTGCAATAGAGACCTTAATATTGAAGATGGCAGAATAGCACAATATCAAGGCAGTACCACTGTTCCTGCTGCAAATTTATTTTCACACGCACGTACATATTGTTCCGATATTCTAAATAGCACATCTTCAATTATATACTACCACAATACTACAACCTCACCCATACCTAGATGGGTGCCTCGCAATTACTCTACAACGGTAACTTTATACAATACAAGTGTTGCTTATAATAAGCAAGTACAATGTCCGGCTCAAAGCAGTGGAGGCACAAACAAAAACTTACAAAATGCCTATCATTTGATTTATGATTTAAGTTCCGAAATAAATACTGCTGAAAATCAACTAAATGCACTGATTGATGGAGGGAGTACCATCATGGTGCTAGAAGAAGTTGCCAATTCACCCACATGGAATGCATTACAACTAAGAAATAATTTATTGAATAAATCTCCATTTTTATCAGATACAGTTTTGGCAACAACCGTAGAATCTGAATCGGCTTTACCACCACTTATGCTAACACAGGTACTCACAGCCAACCCACAAGGAATCAAATCGCAACAAGTTGCCGAAAGTATCGAAAACAGACAAAATACGATACCTGAATATTTGATGATAGAAATCGAAAATGGTCGAAATAATGTATCTGCGAAAGAGCATATGGAGTCGCGTTTATCTACAATCCGCATTACGAGGTCATTGGAGGTAAATAAACTTATTAATACATTAAAAAAAGACACTTTAAATCCATATGTTTCGGATAGTATTTGTCAATTAATGAATTATGATTTTTACAATAACACGACATTCAATCAAATGCTAAGGATGTTGCAATCAAGCAAGGATGAGCAAGCACTTTCCTATCTAAATACGATATTAAACTCAAACGATGATGATCAAAAGTTTATAGCCCAATTGGCATATCGTATCACAAATCATATTGACGTGATAGACAGTTTGCCAACAGAGCAATATTCGAGGTTGTTTTTAATATCACAAGATTCATTGTCATCCGTACAGCATATTGCACGTAATATTTTGTTATCTTTGGAAAAAATAAATTACAATGAGCCCATTACTGAAAGCATGGCAGAAACAGATAAATCTAAAACAGACAAAAATAAAAAGACAATTAAAGATGATAATGTCGTTTTGAAAATTTATCCCAATCCGGCAAAAGATTACGTGATTATTTACTTTAAATCCGAGAATAGTGATGGTATTATCGAAATTTGCGATGTCACAGGTAAAACTATCTTTAAACAAGCTACAAATAAAAAAGAAGGAGAATTACTTATTGAAACAAAATCCTATACATCAGGTAGTTACTTCGTGCGTTTCAATCAAGCAAATCGAGTTATGAAAACAGAAAAATTAAATATTAGTAATCATTAAAAACCAATCATTATGAAAAAGATAATTATAAGCTTATTGGTGGTGCTTTGTGTATATGTAGCAAAAGCACAGGAGTATATCCCTATACCAATGGATAGTGCAATCTGGTCGGTAAATAGTGCAAAATACTTTGTTCATGGAGATACCATAATTAATGGCAAAACATACTCAAAAGTTTATTGGCAATCAGACACTGTCGAATTCGATTTTGATATGAATAAAGCGAGTTATTATGCTGCAATAAGAAATGATACGGCAAATAAAAAAGTTTATGGCGTTTATCATAAAGCAGATAGTGTATTTAAACACGATTATTATTGGTCAGAATCCCCTGCAACTTATTTATTTTATAATTGTGATACGTGCGAGTTGCTTTTATACGATTTTGACTCAAGTAGCTGGGAAAATGATTTAATAGTTTATGCTTTCCCATTATATTTTTATTATAAAAATGGAGATTTTTTAATCAAGACTTCTAATATTATGCAACTTAAGTTAAATCAAATTTCTGAAGTAAATGTAAATGTTTACGGAATTACAAGAAGAATGATATTTGTAAAATACATAGATATGCAAAATCCGTCTAATTGTTTTAGCAGTGTGTGGTATGAAGGAATTGGAAGTAGGGGAGGCATATTTACTACAAACGACTTTGGTGCGATACAGCAAGAACTCTTATGTTTTGAAGAAAGAAATTCATTGCTCTATAAACTGGATACTGTTTGTTTTAGGCACTTTGATAAAGGAATTGGTAGCGTTCAGGAGTCGGATTTTGGTGAAAAGTTATATTTATTTCCCAATCCGGGTAATGATTTTATCACAATCATCAACACGGAAAATGTTGCATTTTTGATCATTAGTGACATGTTAGGAAGGCAGGTTAAATCATTCGCTTACTCATCAAAGAGTGAAAGCATTACAATGAATATATCAAATCTGTCAAAAGGTATTTATTTTTTAAGTTTATACAATAAGGACTTTAGTTCAAAAAAAGTATTAAAGTTAATTATTGAGTAGTTTTATTTTTGAGGTATAAAGAAGTGCTTTTTATACCTCAAAATACTACAAATTACAGTTTGTGTTTTCGCACTCAATACCGTCGTTCCCGAAGGAGCTGTGCTATAGTTGTATGATTTGTTGGGCAGAAAAATTGCAAAATACTCACTCACTGGCAGCCAAAACATCGCCAATATCAGCGGAGTGGATGTAGTCACAGCCATTTATTATGCCACGGTTGTGGTGCCTAATGTGTTCAGGAAAAGTGTGAAGATGGTGGTGATGAAGTAAATAGTTGTATATTTGTGTAATGAATATCTTAAAACTCAGCAACGAAAGCATTTCTGCAATGAGCCATAATACTATCCCAATTGTTAAAAAATCAATTGAAAGTAATCTAGTATTTATTTATCCCAATCCTGTAAACGATAAACTATATGTAAAAACATCAAATCAGGATGATAACTCAAATATGGAAGTTCAAATTTGTAATATTTATGGGCAACCACTCATTCAAGTTTCAGGTCTTAATTCTGATATTAATATAATTGATGTATCCACTCTTAAAAAAGGCTTGTATTTTATATCAATATATATCGATGGAAAATTAACTACGACCCAAAAATTTGTAAAAGAATAAATGTGCTCACTATTTGTAATTTCAAAAATAAAATCATTACCCATCTTTTTGATGGGTATGATTTTATTTATGATTACTTAATGTTATACCTAAATTCATTTTTATAGCTAATTCCAGCTAT
>CAZFPO010000064.1:0-13413 GCA_964521105.1 uncultured Lentimicrobiaceae bacterium
TATTAATATGGAATTTTCCTCGAGATAGGTTTTTTGAGCTATTGGTGAGGGTTCATTTGTTGGGAAATAAATATAACCATCACCATATCTCGAACTGGTGTTCAAACTCCAGTAATATTTTAAACGATTTTTGTCGTTTCTACCACCAACATATATGTTTGCTCCACGAGTTTTGTATGTTCCGCCGGAAATTGTGAAATCGCCCTCAAATGTTTTTTGTGGTCGGCGACCTTGTAAATTAACACATCCGCCTAATGCATTCATGCCATATTGAGCTGAGTTAGGACCTTTCACCACTTCAATTCTCGAAAGTGAGGAAGACGACATCATATTCCAGTTTACCGAACCTCCCGCTAGTTTGTTCAAAGGAACGCCATCTATTGAAATTAGAACCGAAGCACTGTTTGTTAAACCACGCATCGTTATACTTGCGTTTTTTGAAAATATCCCCCAACTTCGATTGACATTGATTCCTGGTATTTTTCGTAAAAACAAATCAATGTTTGTAGATGGAGTTTCTGTAAGTTCATTTTGGGAAACCGTTCTTGTAAAAATTGGAAGATTTTTTTGCTCCAAATTATTTAAGTCTGCCGAAATTACAACCGAATCTAAAAGTATTGTGATTGGAATCAAGGTTAAAGTGATTATTGTATGACTTTCGGACGTTGGAAATATGGATAATTTGCGAGTATGATAGGCAACGTGTGTTAAGGATAATTCAAAAGCGTTTTGCCCTTTTAAAATGGTGAATTTTCCTTCATTATCCGAAATGGCGATGGTTTGAAATAAAGAATTTGTAACATTTACATCTGAAATTGGATGTTTAGTCAAAGAATCGAGCAATCGGACAGTTAGGTTTTGAGATATTATTGATTGGCTTATCATGCTCAAAATAAAAATGAGAATCAGAATATTGTATTTTTTTAATCCATTCATATCTATTTCCCCTTACAAATTTTGGTATTTTATATCCATGGTCATCGACCCATTTTCGGCACCCTCAACTTGAGTAAATTTGATAAGTCCTTTATATTCCCCACGAATGAAAGAGTATATGTTTCCTGGAGATAGTAATTTGCATTTGCGTTTTCCGGATTGGTAAACAAATGTATTTGAAATGATTAAACTATCGTTTTGACAATTGTCGAAATCGGCAACGCTAAGCGAAGTTTGAACAAATCGTGCTTCATTACGAATTGACCAAGAAGTGAAATTGAAAATCGAAGGATCAATGTTTGCTCCGGGTGAAGCCAATGAATTCAAATCGCCAGCACTGTCGTAATAATAACACAAGTCTATCAATCCTGCCGAATTTTGAGCGTTAATAAACGAATAAACACTGTTTTGTAAAAACGAATAAAAACTTCCAATGTTTTGGTTTTGTTGAGCTCCAAGTTGAATTCCAGTAATATGTGTGATTGGTCCGAATTGCCAGCCAGAATTTAGACCAACATTTACCCATACACTATCCCATCTTAAATCTTTATTCCGAACCCTAAATACCCATTTTTCCTGAGTTGAAAATCCTTTTGTTAGAGAAATTTCTGTGGTAAAAGAATTACAATTCATTCCTGAATCAACCGAAACTATTTTTTCACCATCATAAATTTTGAAATTAAATAGAGTTATTGCTGAGCCTTCGGATGATGCAATTAATTTTATTTTTACTCTTTGATCTAAATTTAAAACAGTATCCGACGAAATATAATTTGGCTCAACGACAAATTGAATCGATGGATTTACTTTGTCAGGAGTGTCTTTTTTACACGAATTGAAAAATAGAACAACTCCCAAAACGCAATAAATAAAAGGTCGTTTTTTAATTAGCATTAAAATTATTTAAATAAAAGTTTTTTTATTCCAAAACCCGATATAGCACCTGCGGCTCCAAAAAACACATGTGATATTAAGGTAACACCGAATCCATATTTTACAAACGAACCGTAAGGAAAACCAGTTAAAGTAGTAGTAACTAAACGAACCAAAGGAATCATTCCATATCCCAATGCTCCCACTAACAAAATGAAAATAACTTTATATTTACCTGATTTTGACAAATTTAAAAATAAATCAGCAACTAATCCTACAAATAAAAATTCTTCAAACATCATCGGATTTCGGAATCCAAGGATATTTATAGCGAGCATAGTTGAAGCACCAAACGAGAACATCAGACCACCAAAACGCGTGTTTAAAGCAGAGCAACTACCAATAAGCAAAGCCATGTATATAAATCCTTGATGACCAGGAATTCCAAGATGCAATCGCAATCGAGCATGAATAACCATTGCTAATGCACCGAATAAAAAAAGTAATAAATACTTTAAAGCAGTACTTGTAATGCTAAGATGAAATAGACCTGATGAGGTCTTTTGAGAGGTTTGTCCATTCATAATTATTGTTTTTTGAAGATTCTACAAAAAGAATTTTTTTATTGTTTTTTAAAACGGGTCTCCACCACTCTTCAAGAAAAATAGAGCCGTTATTTATGATTAATTCGGTTTTTAATTCAATAATTTCATCTATGTCGGCTAATGTGAAAAGTTGTTGTATGTCAAATTGCCCGGCAAGATTTCGCATTCCTTTTACATATAAAAAACGACCATCGTTGCCCGATTTTCGCAGTCCAACCGCCGCTAATGAGCCAATTATTCCACCTTTTGTTCCAGTATATCCCTCTAAAAAGGTATTGGATTTTAGGGCAATTTCTCTGGCTTCAACCATTGTTAAAATCTCTTTTTTAGCTCGCTCACCCCATTTTTCAATATCTGTTGTAACTAAGTCATAAGGGATTATACACAATCCAGCATCAGAGCCATCGGCACTGTTTTTTAGTAAATAATCTGAACAGATTTTTTGCAAGAAATCTATGCTTAATTTTGTTTCAATAGAAATGCAAGCGGCACTGTTGTGTGATGTATAAGGAATCCGTGGATCAAAAAGTAGTTGATGTCGTGTAACATCACAATAAATTGTGTTTTCTAAATTGCCCAAAAGCACACCCAATTCTCTAGCTCGAAAACCTGTTCCACGGCTCTCAGCATTATCGGTGTCATCAATGGCAATTAATATTTTCATCAATATTTTTTTTTGCAAATTTAATAAAAACTATGAAGCGATATTTGCTGCAAGGTTACGATATTTTTTTATACAGAAATTTATAAAACGGATATAAATCAATTTTGGTTAAATATTAGGGTATATGGTTCACAATCTCGATTGATTTTACAGCTTTAATAGCTCTATCGGAAAAGAAATCACAGGCAGGGAAAACTCTAAAAATGCCATCGTCGGTTGCTTTTGGATCGCAAATTAACAATACTTCCGATTGGTCGTTTCGATTCATTAATTCGCTCAAGGTAAATACACAGCGATAGCCATCGGCACCAACAACAACAACCAAACCTTGTTGAAGATTCGCTTTTGAAATTTTTACATATTTTTTCAGCACATCTTTAAGTTGCACACCTTTAAACGGCGTGGTACTGTGAATGCCTCTTCCTCGTCCATAAAATGTCGATTCATAATTCATTTCGGTTAAGCCTTTTGGGTTCGATTTTAGTGTTTCAACTAAAGAATCTTCTTTTAAAACATCAATTTTATCCGAAATATTAGGTTTCATTCCTTTTATCGTTTTATACGATTTTGGGTATGATCGAACTTTAATTTTGCTTGGATTGCTAATGTTACGTTCGGTTAATAAATCGCTAGAAACAATGAGTTTAGACTCTTTTGGCAATGGCCACAATTCCTTTGTTTTTGAAGGAACAATGCGACGGACATCGGTAGCAATAATAATTTCGTTGAGGTGATTTGGATAATAAATTTCACCCCACGAAATCACAACTTTTTCACCTTTATCGTTGCTTATTTCAACAAATAAGTCAATGATTGGAGCATATTCTTCCTTATTTAATTTTTCGGGAATATAGGTGTTTAAAATGTCAAAAAGCGAATAACCATCGTAACGGTATGCACCAACAAAAGAATTGTTGCCATCTTTAAGAATTGTTTCTTTAACAATGACTGTTCGTTTTGTTAGTTTCAATAAATCAACTTCGCCTTTAATCCCTACTTCGCCTTCGACGGTGATTTTTTTAGGAGCAATTTCAATAGATTCCGAATTATCAAAGAAATTATTGGTTTTATCTGTAGAATCTAGTCTTTGATTTTGGTCATATTCATCTATTGACTCTTTTATAGAATTACTACAAGATAAAGTGAAACATGCTAGGAATAAAAAAACAACTTTTTTAATTTTAAGATGATTTATTGTATTCATTGTATCAATTTTGTTAATTATTGGTTTGTAAGTGTTTAAAAATAAAATGCCCCAAATTGAATAAGGATATTTTGCTGACATTAATATTTAGAAATGATTAAAAAATTTAATCAAAGATAATACTTTTTCGAGTTGCTTATAACTTCAACTCGAAAAAGCTTGATTTTAATATTATTTTGATGATTCATATAATTTTTTATATTTTTGCGAATTGTAAATTTATTCATTACGACAAAATACTTACTTAAAACTAAAGATATGAGGAAAATTATTTCAAAAAAATCAATAATTATTATAATAATTACAGTAATATTTATTACAATTATTTTATCTATCATTAATTATAGCCTTATAAAGCAACATGTAGTAGATGTAATAAGTGGGGCAACTAAAGAGATGAAATTAGATGGGAATAGCCTATTTCACCAATCGAAAGAAGTAAGTTTAGCAACAGGTTCAATAGAAGTTCTTGGAGAAGTTGAAAGTCCAGGTAAAATAAATTTTGATGATTTTTACAAAAGGGAAGTCATGATTAAAGAATCAAGAAAGGACAAAAACGGAATTAACTTTGTAGGAGCATACAGATATGTGGGTTATTCATTATTTGACATACTTCATCCGTATAATCAGAAGAAAAAAAACAAGGAATTGTTAAAACCAATAACCGATTTGTATGTAATTATTAAGAATGATAAAAATGAAAAAGTAGTTTTCAGTTGGTCGGAAATATTTCATACGAATAATCAACATCAAATTTTAATTGCAACTGAAATGGCACCAATTAAACCTCACCGAAAAGAGGTAGATTTTCCTATAGGAAAAACATGGAAAATAGTGGCATCCAATGATTTATATTCAAATAGGATTTTGGAAAATCCAACTTCTATCACTATAGTATCATTTGACAAAAAAGAATATAAAATTCAAAAGGGATTAAAACCAATGAATAGCCAAAATGTAAATGTGGTAATAAACGGTAAAAGCGAATTTCAGATTTTACCGACCAACGATAGTTCAAGATTTATTCGTTATTATTCCTGTTTTTATGGTATGGGAATGGGTTATCACCCTGAAAAATACTTTGAAGGACCATCGTTGAATGACTTTTTTAAGGATAAAATGGATTTTACTGATGCAGAATGGATTCGGCATGGTTTGGTTTGTTTTGTAGGACAAGATGGATATAGAGCAATATACAGTTTTAGTGAATTATTTAATCGAATAGATCAAACAGCTTCCATTTTGTCTATTACACCAAATGGAGAAGACGGTGGTTTTTATCGAAATTTTCATCCATCTGATTTTTATGCAGATAGATCAGTAAAATCACTAACTGAAATTTTTGTCTTTAAGGAATAATCTTTAGGGCAAATTCTAAAATTTAAATCATAATTCCGATTTTGAAAAAAATCATTCTGCCAGGATTTTGCTGAAGTTGATTATCGACATATTTTTTGTCAAAAACATTTTCGACTTGTATGGAGGTTGTGATTTTTTTGAGCAGTGTTTTTTCAATTCGCATATTAAAGATTAAATACCCAGGAAATTTATCGGTAAAAAAGTACTCTTTTTCGATGCTGTTATATTCATTTATCCAAGCCGATCCATAATATTTTATCATAAGTGAAGCGTTCGCGATTTTATTAAAGAAGTGTATGCCTCCCGAAATTTTATGTTGTGGAATATCTGTAAGGTATTTTCCTGTGAGGTTTGAGTCGACTCTTGTATTGTTGGTTTTGTAATTTAGAATTTTAGCATCTGTAAATGTGTAATTTGCAAAAACTGATAATTTAGATGTGAAATCATATTTTATTTCAGCTTCAATCCCTTTTATCGTTACGTCCCCAATGTTTCTTTTAGTGATTATAGGAGCAAGCCGATAACCCATATTGACTGAATCACCAGTGCTGATAAAATACATAAAATCTTGTCCAAGGCTATAAAATAGCGAAGATGATAAAAATAGTTTATTTTTAATCAACACATCACCTCCAATTTCAAAGGCATTGATAAATTCGGGCTTTAAATTGGGATTTGCAACAGCAAATGTCCCTTTTCGATTTCCAGTTCTACTCATATCATCAAGTATTGGTGCTCTGAATCCTCGAGCGGCTGAAGCCATTATTCTGGAATTTTTTGTTAGGTTGTAACAAATGGATAATCGAGGCGACAAGGCATCCCATTTTTTATCGGAAAGATTAGCCGTTTCAAATGATTTGTAGAATTCAATGGAATACGAAGGATAGTCGATTGAAAAACGGGCATCATAAAATTTAGCATAATCGTAACGAATACCTGCATTAAGCGTTAATTTATCAGGAATTATTGAAATATCGTCCTGAATATATGCCGCTAAGATATCCATTTTCCCAGCATTATGTATAATGTCAGTTGAGGTATAATAGGTGTCGTTTCCACTCACACTGCCTTTTTTACCACTGAATCCAAAACTAATTTTATGATGTTTAAATCGATAATAATCCATGTCAATTTGCGACCCAAAATCATTTCTAAGTGCGCCTGCTTCGTATAGTTTGTACTCACCTTCGTTCATGTACTCGTAAATCCGAAAGTAATTTTCGGAATTATTAAAAATATTGATTTGCCATTTAAAAAAATTAAACATTCCCTTATATTTTATAATACTTGTGAGGGTTTGGTGCTTTGAGAATGCACCAAAATCATCAAAAACTTGAACGCCATTGCCTCTTTTATCATCAAAAAATTGGACTTGAATTTCAAGAATATTATTATTTCCCCAATCGTAAGCAGCTTTAGCACCAATTCCATATTCTTTTAAATAAGAGGGAATCATAATGGTGTCGTCAATGGTTCTATACACTTCGGGGGTGTTAATGTACCCATCGCTCATTCGTCCGTTGCTGCTCAAATCCCAATAAAATTTTCGGGTATTTCTTTTATTTGTTTGTATGCCCGAAAATTTCAAATTTGCCGATCTGGTATTGTAAGTACCATATTCCAAATTTACATTACCCGAAAATTTTTCGACCGGTTTTTTAGAAACCATATCAATCACACCTCCCATGGCTCCGCTGCCATATTTTGCTGGACCCGGTCCTTTAATTACTGTAATGCTCTCGATGTTATTTTTATTTATAGTATTCCAGTTTACCGAGCCTCCATCCGATTTATTTAAAGGCATTCCATCCATAACAACTAACGTTCGTCCTTGCTCATTGGCAGGCATTCCACGCATGGTTACTATAATTTTACTTGAGAAAATCCCCGTGGTATTTCCCGAAATAATCCCAGATGAATTATCGATAATTTGGTTCACACTTTGAACCGGAGCAATGGCAATTTCCTGAGCTTTTATCGTGTTTACTCGCTGCGTTTGATTTTGAAATGAACTATTTTTAGGTGCAATAATTTCAACTGCTTTTGAAACAAATACCGAATCGAGCAAAAAAATATTTATGATTGTTTTCTGTTTGTCCTTTATCGAAACTTTCTTCTCAAAACGTTGATATCCCATACAACTTATTTCGAGGATTAAATTATCTTTTGACGGAATTAATAGCGAAAAATAACCTTTTGCATCCGTAATACTTCCAATGGTATTTTCTTTTACTTTTACATTAGCTCTTTCGATGGGGAGCATTGTGTTGGCGTCAAAAATCTTACCTTCGATTTTAAACATATCCTTATCCTGGCCAAAAAGAGGGATATAACAAAATAAAAAAAGAACAACAATCAATAATGATTTACCAATTTTCATAAATACCAACCATTATCATTGTTGAATTTTAACAGAAATTTCCATCATACCATCGGCACTATCATCAGCATGAATTATTTTTACCATACCTGTTTTTCCGCTTGCTGTTTGAAAAGGAATTACTTTACCGGTAGTGGCATATTTGAATTTCTTTTTTCCCCAAACAGGGTCGTAGGAAACAATAAGTAAACTGTCGTTTTGGGCAGCATCAAACGATTCAATCGAAATGGGGTCAGTATCGGCACTTACATCCCACAACGTAAAATTTCGAGTTGTCCAATTAACAATAGTTGGGTAAAACGTTTGAGCATCAGTGCTTGAATTATCCATTTCGCCTGGCGAAGATAATGCTGGTGCTGGTGGAGAATCTGTGCTTTTAAAATAACATAAAATATCAATGTATTGTTGAAAGAATTCGGCTGTGTCGGTTTTATACACTTTGCCTGTTTGTGAGCTAAAAAATGGTCCGTAAGCGGTGCTGTTCTGGAATCCAATTTTAATAGATGGAAAATAATAAATGCCTCCAAATTGTGAGTTTGGGTCTTTGTAAATATCAAGACTAATCTCAGCAGACATTCGATTTCGATCCATAACCGAAAATACCCAACTCACTTTTGACTCAACATTCTGATAAAAAATTTTGTTGATATTCAACGCTTCAGCATAAAGGGCGGTGTCCATAACTGTTATTAAAGAGCCATTCGTGAGTCGTTTTTTCACGGTTAAATTGGTGATTGGGCTGCCATTTCCTCTCGCTTGAATGCCAAAAAGCAACGGATGTCCTACGGCTACTGTATCGCCATTTTTAGTATAATTACTACCTGCTGTAAAACTAATCATGGGGGGTAATGATTCTTCCTCTTTTTTGCAAGAATTAGAAATTATTATTGGTAGAAGAAAAAATATTATTTTAAAAACTGGTTTCATAAAGCTATCTACATTTTTTAAATTATTGATTTTATGCACTTTATATTAACATCATCATTGTTATTAATAAATTTATTTTACAAGAAAAATGATAAATTTAAAAGGTTTATCTTCGTATTGTATAAATTTTCAATTCGCAAAGTTAATATAATAATTCAAAATCTTATGTAAAAAAATGTTTAAATAATAAATGTATTTATTGAAAATAATTTTTAATTTTGCGAATTGTATAATTATACAATTCGATGAGTTATCAATATTTAAAAAATTAAAAATTAAATCTATGAAAAAAACATTACTTTTTTTATTTAGTATTGCATTATTTGGTGTTGCAACAGCTCAAGACACAATTGTTGGCTGGACATTTCCTGGTTCTCAATTAACACCAAATCAAGGATTAGCTATCAATTCTGGAAGATTTATCGGAACAGAAGATGACACCAATCATCCAGTTTATTTCACCAATGGAATAGGTTCAGGTGACACCGCCGCTACTGCAATTGGTTGGAACAATGGCGTTATGACCAAATACTGGACAGTAAAATTTAAAACTACTGGTTACGAAAACATTAAAATTTCGTCAAAACAACGTGCTGGCAGTCAAAACGGCGGTGGTCCAAAAGAATTTTTGATTCAATGGAGAAAAGGTTCTTCCGCTGCATGGGCAAATATTATTGATGACACCATTCGTGTTGCTAACGATTGGGACGCAGGTGTTGTGGTTAATGCTGCTTTTCCAGCTGGAGCTGACACTGCTACTTCAAACATTTCTGTTAGATGGGTTATTGCTACCGATTTAAATATTTCTGGAACAGCAATTGACACCTTAGCTACTTCAAAAATTGATGATATTATTGTTACAGGAACTTCTATAAACACAGGTTTAACCGAAGTTTTATATACAGCAAATGAAATCAATATTTATCCTAATCCATCAACTGGAATCATAAATATTGTAAGTGGTGATGTTGTTGAATCAATCAGAGTATACAATCAACTTGGTTCACTTGTGTTTGAACAAAACAATGCACCTGCAAATTCTTCTATTGACCTGTCGCAATTTGGTAAGGGAATTTATTTTGTTAACCTTAGTTTGAACGATGAAATTAAAAATCAAAAAGTTGTGATTTTTTAGCACTAATCAACTAAAATTTTCCGTTAGATTACTCTAATACTAAAAATCCGATTTCGGCTAAAGCTGAAATCGGATTTTTCAGTTTGATGTTGCCCAATAAAAACTTAAAAATCTATCCTGTTAATTTTTCCCTGAATTTTAACTATTTTTGCCTGGAAATTTTTCAATAGATTAATATATTCGGTTTAAATATTAAAAAATACTTTTTATATGATGAAATTGGTAAAACAATCCTTATTAGGAATTAACCTTGCAATTTTAGTGGCATTTTTGTGTGCATCTTGTAGAAATAGTGGTGATAAAACTTCTGAAAACAATCAAAATGATTCCATTGCAAATGACCAAACCCTTTATGTTGAAGATTTTGCCAAGTTTAAATCACATGAGGATTTAGTGGCTTGTTTTGGTGAAAAAGAGGTGGTAAAAGGCGAAAGATATATCGAAGAAGGAACAGTAAAAGTATTAGTTAGTATTGTTTTTCCTGAAAGTAATCATCCTTTGACAGTTTTTTGGAAGGTTGGTCAAAATCAATACAAGGATATTCAATCGGTAGAAGTATCAAAAATGATTTACGATAAAGAATTCAATGTTCGCCTTGCGGAAGATGATTATTGGAAATTCAAAAATGGACTAAAAATCGGAATGACCATTCAAGAACTACAAAAACTAAACGGTGGGGTGTTTAAATTTTTGGGTTTGGGCTGGGATTTTGGTGGAGCAGTTTTTTTGGATAACAAAACCTTCGATAATTACTCTATGTTTTTAGGCTATGTTACCAAAGATGACGGAAATATGCCAAAAGGCTATAACGACATCACAGGAGATATGGAACTAAAATCCGACAATAAAATCGCCAACGAACTACCACTGAAACTTGTTTCAATCGAGTATCATTTTGTTAAAAATTAGTGTCAAAAACTGAATCAAATAATAAGTCCTCATTTTCGATGAATCTCTAAAAAATTAGGATAATAATTTGAAAATCATCTTGAGTAATAAAAAATAAACAATGAAAAAATACATTCTCTTACAATTAATCTTAACTGGTTTTTATTTCGCTTCCGCTCAAGATTGCAATAAAGCTGCATGGGCTAGAGCATACGGTGGTTTGTCAACATATAATGCCATTGTGGATGGCGGCAGAAGAACCGATGGTACATTTACCGTTTGTGGTTCTTACGGAAATAGTACGTTAACCCTCGAAACGATAGCCTTACCCGACAGTGGAATTTATCACTATTTTTTAGCAAATCATGACTCCTCTGGAACCTTCTTCAACGGAACTGTTGTTGCTTGGTACGAAAACTCGGGAGAATATTGTGTGATTAGAAAAATTGATGTTGGGGTAGACAATAGCGTTTACATTACAGGTTATTGGAATGGAAGTTCGGTGCATGTGGGTGGTGTTTTATTGCCATCAGCAACCAGAAATCGAGTTTTTGTAGCAAAATTCGATGCTTCACTGCAATCAAAATGGGTAAGATATAGCGATTGGATGGCAGCCGATTGTCAGGCAAATGATGTGGCTTCCGACCAACACAAAAACGTATTTATTGTTGGTAGTTTTGAAGATAATGCCTTTAAAATGGGTGAATTTACAGTTGAGAATTATGGTGGTTGGAATATGTGGCGTGACGATTGTTTCTTTATGAAATTTGATTCGCTTGGCAACATCCAGTTTTTGAATCACATGGGAACTGAGAATGATGATGCTGGAATGTCCATCGTGGCAGATCAAAATGGGGATGTTGTAATTTTCGGAAACAGTACATCGGCAACTACCTTATTCCATTTTGACGATCATTTTGCGGTGCCTGGAGCAACTCAATCCTCGATGTTTATGGGGAAATTTAGTGGTGTTGACGGCAGAAATATCTGGGGAAAATACATTGGTGGATATTACTCAGGAAGTACCATTTATCCCTCTGATGCTTGTCTGGCTGAAAATAACAACATCATTCTTTCTGGTCAAATGGCAGGACAGATTAATTTCTATCCAAACAGCTACACCACAACAGACAACGATGGTTTTGTTGCAAAAATAGATTCAGATGGAAACAATCTTTGGCTTCAACGAATTGGCGGACAAAACACTTCCGAAAATGCGACCCGCTGCTCATTTTATGATGGAAAAATTGCGGTTTCAGGAACTTTATACAGCAATCAGCCCTATGTTGGTGATTTTCCCCTATACTGCACCCAAACCGGAGGCGGATTTAAGGCATTTAATGCCATGTTTAACACCTTAGGACAAACACTTTGGGCTCGTGGAAATAATCCAAGTAGCTCCACTTATTACAATGGTTGTGTTTTAATTGACAATAGTGGGAATCAAATTCTGTGGGGCAATTTTACGACCACCCAAACGTGGTATCCGCTATCTTTAACAAATTCATCGAGCAACAATAAACTGTTTCTCGTTAAGTTTGAACCATTTACTCAAGTTACTGCATTTACGGTAAATGCTGGTCCTGATAAAGAAACGACTTGTGGAACATCCATTCAGCTCAATGGAAGTACAACTCCAACCAATATTGCTTTTGGATGGTATCCCGACTTGGGGTTTTCGTCAAATGGGAATAAAACACCCTACGTAAATCCAGGCATGAACACCACTTATTACCTTTATGGAACTTACTTGGGATGCACCATCAGAGATACCGTGAATGTTACCTATTCTAATTCCGAAATCACGGTTGATGCAGGAAATGATGTTCAGTTTTGTCGAGGAGATAGTATTCAAATTAACACAATTTGCAATCAACCAACAGCAACATATTCATGGTTGCCAGCCATTTATATCAATACTTCCACTTCGCAAAGTCCTTATGTAAAGCCGCTTTATACAACTTCCTATGTTGTTACAGCAACTTACAACGGTTGTAAAGACATTGACACAATTAGAGTGTATGCACGACCATTGCCTTACATTGATCTTCCAAAACAGGATTTATATTACAGTTATTATCGAACCCATTTATGTGCCGGGGATTCACTTGAAATGAACTTTGGCGATCCATTAAATGTATACACCATCACTACACCTGATGTTGTTACAAATGTAAATAATAATTTGGCAACGCTCATCCCTGTGAGTGGTGCTTTACGAGTTCAAGCAGTTTCGCCCTATGGATGTTTTTCTAAAGACAGTTTGTCGGTTGTGGTACATAATAATTTGAATGCTCCGCCTGTTGAAGGCGATTTGTTCGACAGAATGGTCTGTGTGGATGACACCGTTTATTTTCAGATAAGATTTACCAATTCGATAAATTATACTTTTCAATACAGTTGGTACAGTGGTTGGCAAGTTGACTCGTTGGATGGATTGGG
>CAZFPO010000064.1:13513-15801 GCA_964521105.1 uncultured Lentimicrobiaceae bacterium
GTGGCTTATACCGATAGCGTGTTGATTCGAGTAGTTGCATCGCCACAAATCTTGTTTGAAAGTCCCGTTGATACCATTTGTCACGGAGATAGTACGCTATTGACGGTATCGGTTCAAAGTCCGCAATTGTACACGTATCGTTGGTACGAAAACGATGTGTTAATCCTTTCAAATACGACACAAATGTGGGGATATAACACCAATACATTGCATTTTACTCCTGCCAATGTGGCTCAAAACAGTAAAACGTACAAATGTAAGATTTCCAATACTCAGTGTAGTTCAGGCTTCTTCTCGAACCCACTAAGCATTCATGTTGACACAGTACCTCCAATCACTTGGTCGAGCCAAGCGTATTCGGCTTGCAATAATCAAGGAGCGGTTTTAATTCCAGATGCTTCACCTTCGGGTGGTGTTTATACAGGAACGTACATTATTAACGGAAATTCATTTAACACCAGTGGTTTAAATGCTGGCAACTATCCAATTCAATACAGTTTTATGGATAGTGAATCGGGGTGTAACGTTCGAGCTACTCGATTTTTTACTATAAATGCTGCACCAAATGTGGTATGGTCGGGCAGCAATTTTGCACTATGTGAATATAATCATAACCCATTTATATTGTCTGGAGCGACTCCCGCAGGTGGAATTTATCAAGGCGAAGGTGTTTATTCAAGCAATATGTTTTATCCCGATTCGGTGAGTGTTGGTACACATGAAATTCGTTATATTTACACTCAAGCTTCCACTGGATGCTCCGACACTGCTGTCCGGAATGTGGTTATATCTGCACAACCGAACGTAAGTTGGTCGGGAAGTGATTTGGGATATTGCATCAATGAACCTGTTGTAACATTAAGTGGCGGTTTGCCAAGCGGTGGGGTGTATCAAGGCATTGGTATTAGTGGAGGAACTTCGTTTAATCCTTCGGTGGCAGGTGCTGGTGTTTTCGAGATTAAATACGTGTACACTGAAACTTCTTCAGGATGTAAAGATACCGCATCTAAAAATATTTCGGTTTATTCACTTCCAACTGTCACTTGGACGAATTTACTTGCCAATTGCTGTTTAAATGATCCATCCATTACGTTAAGTGGTGGACTTCCAACAGATGGAACATATTCGGGAACTGGAGTTTCGCAAAACATCTTTAATCCTAGTATTGCCGGATTAGGAACTCATCAGTTAACCTACACGTATATTGATCCAAACAACTGTTCATCTTCAGCTAATCAATCAATTACGGTGAATATTTGTTCGAGAGTTACTGAACACGAAGGTGAAATTTCTGTTTGGGTAGAATCTGGACAAATCATGTTTTCACAAAATCTCTATTTTGAATCAAATTTCCAAGTGGAGGTGTATGACACTAAAGGACAGAAGGTTTTATCCGATAAATTCAAAGGAAATTGTTTCAAATGCTCATTAACTCAAAAGACACTTTCATCTGGAATCTATTATGTTCACTTGAGCAACGAAACAAAAGAAAAGGTGTTCAAGATTGTGATTTGAGATTTTTAGCAAGGTGGCTTCGACACTTCGAGTTTCCTCAGTGCAATTAGCCTCAGCCACCTTTCGAGAGCATCAGAGAGGTGGCTTCGAGAGCCTCAGCCACCATTATTTTAGCAGTATTGTTGATACGCAGTAAATTGAGCTTCTTTAATTTCATCAACTAAGGATTGTGGCTCAATTACTTTCATTGTTTTGCCATGTGAGAGGAGTTCCATCTTAAAATCGTAGGTGATTTTGAGTTTAAGTTTTATGCGAAGTTCTTTTTTGTTATCGATCAAAATTTGCTGGGTGTGATGCATTGGCAAAGTTTTAATATATTTTCCGGCAAAAGGCTCAAAGGAGAGTACAATTTCTTGAGGAATTTCATCATCAGAACCTAATATTCCATAGCAATATCTGAAATTTTCTTCCACATTATAGCTTGTATCGGACTCAAACTTTTGAGCTTTTATTTGCAAGTTTGAAAGCCTATCGAGGGCAAAAGTCTTTACGGTTTTATCCTTGTGGTCATTTGCAATCAGATACCAGCGGTTTTTAAACTCTTTTAAGGCATATGGATTTGTTTTTCGCTGGCTAGCTTCAACATCTCCAAATTTATGATATGTAAATTCAATTTCCAGACAATTTTTAATGGCGTGCAACAATCCGTAAAGATTATCTGTCCCTGCTGGTTTGCGATTTTCGGCAAACATAAATGGTTGAACATCTTGTGCAATATTCAAGGATTGAAAAACATCGAAAGCTTCTATCATCCGCTGAAAATTCATGTTTTC
>CAZFPO010000065.1:0-15558 GCA_964521105.1 uncultured Lentimicrobiaceae bacterium
ATTTTCGGATTAACAAAATGTCGGAATGTGCTTTCACACTATGGATAATTACAGGTTTTTTAAAATGTTCCGACACCGTTAATTGAGCTTTAAAAAACTTCTCTTGGAGTTCATATTTTGTTTCAATTGCTCTGTCGATGCCAATTTCACCAATGGCTTTGACATTCGGAAAATTCATATTCTGCATTAATGTGGTTAACACAGTTTCGATTTTATGATCTGCTAAATGCCATGGATGCAAACCAACACTATAACAATCTTCGGAAGGAAGCGTGTCGAAAAAGGAATGATTATAAAGTGTTGAATCTGATTTTTGAGTGCCCGTTTTATGAGCGTGAATGTTGATGAAATCTGCGGTAGAAAACATTTTAAAGATTAAATTTTGTTTTTGATAACATGATTTATAAAGCAAAGATATAAAATTGTTTTTTTGCTCACATCTTTTATTTGAAAAATCATTTATTTCGATAATTTTTAGCAGAATTATATTAACTATAAATCCCAAATGAAATTTAATTTCTCTGTTTTAAAAAAAACCATCTTTTTCTTGCAATTAATAAAATATATTGTATATTTGTGATGTACTAAATTTTACTTAAATTCATGTAGAAAATAATTTATATTCTTTAATTGTAAATACTATGAAGAAAAAATTTCATGGCTTAATTATAAAGAGCGTTTTTTTATGCACCATTGTTCTATTCTTGTTGCCATTTGTTGGCAAAACACAAAGTAGCTGTCAAACTGCTGTTACTTGCAGATTAGATAGTTTAACCCAATTCACAATCAGCGATACAGTTTTTTGGTTGAAATTTACAGCTCAATCATCAAGGCTCGAAATGTTTGTAAATAGTTTAGACACAATTGAAGGCTCAATAATTAATTCAATTCAACTTTTTACAGGGAATTGCAACCAACTTTCGTTAATAACACAATCAAAAAATAGTTTATTTTCAAATTCATTAATAAAAAATAACGAGTATTTTATAAAATTAAATAGATCAACAACAACTATTTCTAATTATGAAATAATGTCGATAACTCTATTGGACTCTTCAATGTATTCTTACCCATGGATAGATAGTATTAGTTGTCCACCATCACCATTAGGATGTGAATGTATTAGCAATAATACCTTTTCAAATTTTACTGGAGTTAATTATGGTGCTAATACATTAGTGTTTCCTTATAATGCAATTTGGGCTGGCAAGGTTTGTGGCTGGCATGCACTGAGAGCTACACCTGGCATTCAATGGATTTCTTATACAAGAGGGTATCTTACATACAGAGAAGCATTTTGGACAAAATTAAAAAATACAGTAGCTGAACGCGATTATTTCTTTGAAATTAATTATAATAACACTGCTGGCTTGGATTTTATTGGAAACGAAAAAATATACATTTATCTTTCAAACAATAATTTAATGTCATATTCCTTAAATCATGATTTATTAGTGTCACACGATTATTTCCATCTACCTTTAGCCAATGATTTTGAAATTGCAAGTTTCGGTCATTATAATGTTGCTCAAACGACTAATTACAAATATAATTATAAGATTTTCACACTGCCTTTAAATTACACCAATAGCAATTTATATGTGTTTGCAGACACAACCATGAATACGCACGTACAAAGAATATCTATGAAGCCAATAATTAAAGATACTCTATTTTTATGCATCGGAAGTAGTAATAATTTAATTTTGAATGTTAGTAATGCACCAAACCAACGCGTTTATTGGGATAATGAAATTTATAATGGTAATTCTACCCGTCAAGTTACAGCTCCTGGCGAATATTGGGCTATTGTTACGCACAATGATTCATGTAAAGTTAAGAGACATTTATTTATCGTTTCCGATTCGAATATTGTTATTTCAGGTAATCATAACACCTGCGACTCCATTACTAATTATAGCATTACTAATCCAGTGGCAAACCAAATATATCATTGGTCAATAACACCTTCAAACACAGGAACAATAACACAGAATAACAATACAAACATAACCGTAAGGTGGTATAGTAACAACATGTCAGATTCCATCCCATCATTTTTAAATGTTGTAAATAATTGCGGTGATACCATACATTTTAAAATTTGGAAATGTTGCAACAAAACACCTCTATTATTTTCGGATTCTATTATTACAGCTAATTTTCCTAATGGAGACGTTTATATAAATGGCACGATAATAATTAATGCTAATATAACTCAAACAAACACAAATTTTTTTATGGGACAGGAAGCTAAGATAATTGTAAACCCTCCATACACTTTCAGTTTTAGCAATAGGTCAATCGAAGCCGGATGTAATTATATGTGGGACGGAATTTATTTAAGCAGCTCGCAAAGTAGCATGATTATTCAAAATGCCGGACATATCAACGATGCATTTAACGCAATTGTATCAGAAAATGGAGCTCCAGTTGTAGTTTCTAATACGGTTTTTAATAAAAACTTAAAAGGTATTGTGGTTAAAAATAACACCGGAGCAAACAATATTTCGATTACAAATTGCAAATTCTTTTCTGCAACTGACGATTCAGGAATTACACCTTCAAATCTCAAACTACCATACAATAGCCGAAGAGGTATGACTGGAATAGAAATTAATAATGTAGCAAATGCTCAAATTGGAAATACAAGCTTGGCATACCGAAATACCTTTAGTAATTTAGATTTTGGAATAAATATAAAATCTTCAAACGTTAACATTTATAATAATATATTTTACAACTTTTCTTTAGTTGGAACTAATACAGGGTATGGAGTTTATATTGAAGGTAATAATTTAAATCAATATTCAGTGAATGTTGGTGGTTATAATACCGTAAGTGCTAGATACTCAAACCTGTTTTTCAATTGCAATTATGGAATTTATCAAATAAATCCAACAAATTTAAAAGTGGTTTGTGATACATTTTCAATAATCCAAAACACCGCAGTTTCAATTTTATCAAATCAAAACCGAAATATTGAATTTACAAAAAACTTAATTAATACAGCTATTAAAGGATTGTATGTTATAGATTTTGCAAATACTCGCTTAATAGTTGACTCAAATACCCTTGTTAATGTTTCTAACTGTGGTTTGTATGCAGCAAATGCCACGCAACAAGAGTGTTACGGTGCTACTTTCCGTAAAAACAGAATTTCAGGCACTTTCTTAGATGGGATTTTCATAGGCAATGTACTTGCCCGTAGTCTTATTCCAATCCCACCCTCAGGCGGATATGAAAGGTCAATACCTTATTTATATGGAAATACAATAACATTAAATTCGTATAATGTTAGTACTAATGTTTATAGAGGTATTTGTGTTGAAAACTGCAATAAAACTTATCTCGAAGATAATAATGTAAGTACAACACCAGCATACTCCATTACAACAGAAGCACAAGCTGTGAAATTAAACGGCATATATGTATCCGCTTCGCCATATACCACTTTTTGCATGGATACCATTACAAAATTTGGTATGGGAATTCGCATGAGCGGACTTTGCTCGTCTTCAAAACTGTTGGTAAACAAAATTGAGTCGAACTTTTATGGTGTGCGTTTAGATGCTGCTACAATTGGCAATCAGGGTAATACTGCTTTACGGTGGGTGTATCGCAACTCATGGACTTTCCCTTATGTTATTGGTCGATATAGAGTACAGGGTACTGTTGCAACAAGTACTTCATGGTTTTATGACTATAGTGCGGTTTCGACAAATTACACTTTAATAAATAATCCATTAGAATATTCAGTTACTGGTGGTTTTGTTTCATCATCTATTTCTATTCCAGTTCCACAATCATGTCTTGGTTATGATGGTGTTATTTGGATTCCAGTTAGTGGTGGCTTTGGCAATGGAATGAGCAATGGTGCCGAGAGTGAAGAGATTTTAAATACCGAAAATTTCACGATGAATTCGGAGGAAAATCTTTATTATCAAGCGGCTTGCAATTATTTGCAAAATCATTCGTTTGCTCAAAATGCAAATGTTGACGACAATATGTTGCAAACTACATCTATTGAACAATTTTACGAAATTGACAAATTAATTTCTGAAAATCGTATAGAAGAAGCCATAGTAGCAAATCGGTCAATTTCGCCAGTGAATTTAATTGAACAAAACCATCAAACAGCCAATGCCATTTACTTGCAAAGCTGGGCAAAAGGTCGTTTTGAACTGACAGATGAAGAAAAAGTTATTCTGTTGGATATAGCAAATCAACCACATATAAAAGGTGGTTATGGTGTGTTTACTGCATGGATAATGCTTGGTCGAACATATCAAAATGAGATTATCAACCCTAAAAACTTAATTAATTTAATTGAAACTGATACACCCATCATTTATCCTAACCCTTCTCGAAATCAAATTACTATTACAAGAACTTCCGAGATTAAGTATGTGATAGTTTGTGATTTACAAGGTCGAGAAGTTTTTAAACAGACAAACGCATCAGGTGATGAAATAATTTTGATGAATACATCAAAACTTAAAAAAGGTGTTTATTTTATTACATTGATAAATAGTGATCTTTCAGATAAAATTGTTGAAAAACTAATAATTGAGTAAATCAAAATTAACTTTCCGACATAAAGCCCTTTGGGCATTATGTCGGACTTATTGCTTTTTTATGAAAAAGTTATTAATAATTATACTAAATGTATTTATTTTACAATGTTATCCTCAAAACTTGATTAAAAACCCAAGTTTTGAGGATTATTATAGTTGCCCATCAGAAATTTCTCAAATTGATAGTTCTAAATATTGGACATCTGGTTTAAATGAATGCAGCTCTGACTATTATCATACATGTATGCTAGTTAATAATAATCCAGGGTCACTAGAATTTGAATGTTTGACAAAACACAAAGGCAGAACCGGTTTTGCCTTTGCTGGAATAATTTTAGCTAATAAATTTTACACACAAGAAAACAATCAAATAAATTATAGAGAAGCAATACAAACAAAACTATATCATCAATTAATAAGTAATAATTGTTATACTGTTGAGTTTTATTTTAAATTTTACGGATTTTGGTGTTCACCAAATTCAAGCCATATAAACTTTGCTATTAATAGTTTTGGTGCATTTTTGAGTCAAGATTCAATAGTATACGATAATCTTTTTTCAGAAACAATTTTCACACATGCTCCTCAAGTCAAATTTAATGAATTTACTATTAGTGATTCGATAAACTGGAAAAAAATATCGGGTAGTTTTTTTGCAAATGGTAATGAACAATTTATTACTATTACAAACTTTTCTACAAATGATTCTACTCAATTTGAATTTAGCCCATATTTAAATTCTAATTCTGATTCACTTTTTGGTAATTTTAGTTATTACATCATCGATGATGTTTCTGTTTACCCATGCGATGCACCGGTTTATTTTGCAGATGCAGGAAAAGATACCTGTGTAAAGCATGGAAGTAGTATAATTTTGGGTTTACCCAATCATGATGAGTATTTGTATTGGTGGATAAACGGCAACACTGGTGATACAATTAGCAGGCAAAGTCAAATTGTGGTTTCTCCACAGGTTACAACAAAATACATTTTAGTACAAAAAGATTTTAAATTTGACGAAACCCGCGACAGTATTACTGTTAAAGTTGGAAATTGTAATGGCAGTCCCGATTACAGAGGAGTGGATTTTGAAATATTTCCAAATCCAAATAATGGGAATTTCCAAGTGAGGTTTAATACTTCAATACCGGATGGTGCAATATTGCAATTGCATGATATGCTAGGTCGTATCATTGGCGAATATAAACTTGATGGTTCGGGAAACACAGCCAGTCTAAATATCGAAGTTGCTCAAGCTATTTATTGTGCCACTGTTATAATTCCAAATGTTTTCAAAAAAAGTGTAAAAATTGTAGTAGTCAATTAATAAATAGAAAAATGCTAAATTTAATTGAACAAAACCACCAAACAGCCAATGCCATTTACTTGCAAAGCTGGGCAAAAGGACGTTTTGAGCTGGCCGACGAAGAACGAACGATCTTAACGGATATTGCAAATCAATCGCATATAAAAGGAGGTTATGGTGTTTTTACTGCATGGATAATGCTTGGACGAACATATCAAAATGAAATTATTAAACCTAAAAATGCTATACATAAAATAGATGCTTTATTACCATCTATTTATCCTAATCCAGCACATAATCAAATTACTATAACAAATGCTTCGGAAATTTCCAATGTTATAATATACGATTTACAAGGGCGAGAAGTTTTGAAAAGAACGTATTATTCAACGAATGAATCCATACTTTTAAATACTTCAATTTTAAAAAAAGGGGTTTATTTTATTGCGTTTTATAATAAAGATTTTTCGAATAGAGTCATTGAAAAATTGGTAATTGAATAAATCATAGATAACCATGCTGAATAAAGCCGATAAGGCTTTATTCAGCCTTTTTAGTTTTAAAATGAGAAAAGTGTTCATAATTTTTTTTGCATTATTTTCAATTAATAGTAATGCTCAAAACTTGGTTAATAATCCAAGCCTAGAGGAGTATAGTATGTGCCCAAATACTTTTGCACAGATTGAATTAGCCAATTTTTGGCATGCTGGATGTGAATACGGAATAAGTACTGAGTATTACAATTCTTGCATGTTAGATGGTAACCCAGAGCATTTTATCACATATGCATTGACAAAATTAAAGGCTAATACAGGCAATTCAAATGCAGGGTTGGTATTATTTTGTTATTCAAATGAAGGGATGTCTGAAGTTAGAGAATGTTTATCCACAATGTTAAAACAAAAACTAGATTATAATGTTTGTTATACTGTAATATTTTATATTAGATTTTTCAATTACTATACTTTTTTATCTTTAAATGGTTTAAATTATGCGTCAAATAAAGTAAGTGCATTTCTTTCACCAGATTCAATAATATATCCAACACCTGGATTTACTAATTTATTTTCGTTACATCCACAAGTAAATTACACTGGAGATGTGTTAAATGATACTACAAAATGGGTGAAGGTTCAAGGTAGTTTTATTGCCAATGGTGATGAACAATGGATTCATATTACAAGTTTTGTACCTGATGATTCTGTAACTTTATACATGCTCCCGTCACTTGCTCATTTAATAGATTCTTCTTATATGCCAAGTTATTACCTCATCGATGATGTTTCTGTTTACCCATGCGATGCACCGGTTTATTTTGCAGATGCAGGAAACGATACTTGTATAAAGTCTGGAAAGAGTGTAACTTTAGGCTTACCAGAGCGGGATGAGTATTTGTATTGGTGGATAAATGGTAATACAGGCGATACAATTAGCCGGCAAAGTCAAATTGTGGTTTCTCCACAAATTACAACAACTTTTATACTGGTGCAAAAAGATTTTAAATTTGACGAAACACGAGATACTATAACCATAAATATTGATCCCAATTGCTCTTCAATAAGTGAATCGGAATTTGTAATATATCCCAATCCCAACGATGGTAATTTTCAGGTTCGATTTAACAGACTTGTTCCCGAAGATGCAATACTACAATTGTTTGACATGCTCGGCAGACAAATTGGCGAATATTTGTTAACTGGCAACGGAAATATTGCATTTCTCAGTATTGAAATGGCAAAATCACTTTATTATGCAAAAGTTATAGCTCCTGACTTTCAAACAAAAAGTGTAAAAATTGTGATAGCTGAATAAAATAAAAACTTATGAAAGCCGCAAACATTCTTCATCTAAATTCATGGGCACAAGGACGTTTTAATCTCACAGATGACGAATACACTACGCTACTGGACATTGCACAACAGAATTATATCAGTGGCGGATACGGTGTTTTTGGAGCGGAAGTAATGACTCAACGATTTGAGAAAAACAAATCTGATAAAAATCAGTTGAACTACCATCCAATTTTAACACCGAACAATCATGAAAATGAAATTACATTGTATCCTAATCCTGCAAACGGAAGTGTATTTATTAATTCAACACAGATACTGGATAATGCTAAAGTAGAACTATTCTCTATTGATGGTACACTTGTTTATGGTTGTTCTGTTGCCTCCAATTCCGGGAAAGCTTACCAATTAAATATTTCAATGCTAAAGGCTGGTATTTACTATTGCAGAGTTACCACATTAGAAGGAAAACAAATAAATTGTAAGCTAATCGTGTATTAAAACAAAGAAAACAGACGGGTAATTCCGTCTGTTTTCTTTATCTTTGTCAAATTACTACTCATATGAGAAAGATTATTTTTATTTTTTATTTTATTTTACTTTATCAATATTCTTTTGCTCAAAACTTAGTGCTAAGTGCTAGTTTTGAAAACCCAACTAATTGTCCCAATAACCAAGATCAAATTACTCTTTTATCTGGATGTTTCCCGATCATTACTCCCAATATTTTTAACTCCTGTGCCGACTCTCTTTTTATGGGATGCGCATGTGTTCCAAGTAATTTTTTTGGCAGTCAATATCCCCGAACGGGACAAGGATATAGTGGTGGAGGTTTTGCAAATTTTGGAATTGATATGAATGATTCATTAATTCATGATTCTACATGGGTTTTTATGGAATTATTAGGCATGACACTAAAATCTAAGTTAACTCCAAATAAATCCTACTGTGCAAGCTTCTTTGTCTCCTTAGCTAATCGGTTATCAAATATTGCAATTGACGGAATATCCATGTTAATAATAAGTGATTCTATTCCAGATCTTCATTGGGAGCCCACATTAGAATCAGTATTAATACAATTTCCGAAAATGGAACATCCCCAAATTAATAACCCATCAGGTAATATTATTGATGACACTATTAAATGGATAAAAATTGAAGGGGTATTTATCGCACAGGGTGACGAAAAATTTCTTTATATCGGGAATTTTAAACGTTTAAAAGATATCCATTGGAAGATAGTGCCATACACTGATCATTTAGCTGGTTGTGCCTCTTATTATTACATCGATGATGTAACGGTTTATCCCTGTGATGCACCGGTTTATTTTGCCGATGCAGGAAAAGACACGTGTATTTCGTCGGGAGAGAGTGTGGTTTTAGGAAGCCCGGGCAGAGAAGAATATTTATATTGGTGGTCGGATGGGAAACGTGGAATCGGGAATAGCGGAAGCATAACAGTAAGCCCGACACAAACAACCACGTACTATTTGGTGCAAAAAGATTTTAAATTTGATGAAACCCGAGATAGTGTAACTGTTAGGGTTGGAAATTGTAATGGAAATCCCGATTACAGCGGTGAAAGCTTTCAAATTTATCCCAATCCCAACGATGGTAATTTTCAGGTTCGATTTAACAGACTCGTTCCCGAAGATGCAATACTACAATTGTTTGACATGCTCGGCAGGCAAATTGGCGAATATTTGTTAACTGGCAATGGAAATATTGCATCACTCCGAATTGAAGTGTCAAAATCACTTTATTATGCAAAAGTAGTAGCTCCTGACTTTCAAACAAAAAGTGTAAAAATTGTGATTTTGAAATAATTTTTTTGTTGAAAAAACAATCTTCATCCAAGCAAATGGATAAATTTATATATTTTTGTCCAATTAAGAAATATTGATGAATCAAGAAAAATACTCAACCTCCATGGAATTTTGTAATATAAACCGCATCTTTTGTGGCTTCTCTTCTTTAAAATTTATTTCCATAGCTACTGCTATGCAAAGAAATTTTGCATCGATTAGCAACAAAATCTACTATTTTATAAATATAAAATTCCAAAGAGGATGAGTATGGAAAGCAATAATCCTGTAAAATTTGCTGCAGATTTTATTAACCAATCAAATCGAAATTTATTTCTGACTGGTAGAGCCGGAACCGGAAAAACGACTTTTTTAAAAGAGTTGCGATTGAGCACGTATAAAAAAACTGTGGTGGTTGCTCCCACAGGAATTGCAGCCATTAATGCTGGAGGTGTTACCATTCATTCTTTTTTTCAACTTCCATTCGGAAACTTTATTCCTCGCCCTTTTCAAAATTTTGAAGCACACGGTTTTAAAGTAAATGATCCGGTTTCATTAATTAAAGAACTTCAAATCCGAGATCGAAAACGCACCTTAATTCGTCAACTCGAGCTTTTAATTATTGATGAAGTAAGTATGTTACGTGCCGATATCATCGATGCCATGGACGTGGTTTTGCGACACATCCGAAAAAAAACAAATATCCCTTTTGGCGGTGTTCAGGTGCTTTTTATTGGCGATATGCATCAGCTGCCACCTGTAGTTAAAGAAAACGAATGGCGCTTGTTGAAGAATTACTACGATAGCATGTATTTTTTTGATTCTCATGTGCTTAAAAATAATCCACCGATATATATTGAACTCGAAAAAATTTATCGACAACACGACCCAGTGTTTATTTCGATGTTGAACAATGTTCGTGATGGTGAAATTACGCAAAGAGATGTGGAACTTTTAAATCAACATTATATTCCCGGATACGAAGCAAAATCCGACGATCATACCATAACCATCACCACACATAACCGAAAAGCGGATGAAATAAATCAGCGGTTTCTGTCAAAACTGAAAGGGAAAGAGTTTTATTTTATGGCTGAAGTGTACGATGAATTTCCCGAACATCAATATCCAATCGAAGAACGCTTGATATTAAAAGTTGGTGTTCAGGTGATGTTTATTAAAAACGATCCGTCGGGACAGGGTTTATTTTACAATGGAAGAATTGGAATCGTTAAAGATTTATCCGACGAACAGATTGAGGTTGAAGTGGAAGGTCAGGATGAGAGCATTATTGTTGAGAAATATGTTTGGGAAAACATCCGTTTCGAGTTAAATGAACAGAAACAAGAAATTGAGGAAATTATCATCGGCAAATATGTTCACTATCCTTTGAAATTGGCTTGGGCAATAACGGTGCATAAAAGTCAGGGATTAACCTTCGAGAAAGCCATTCTGGATATTTCCGATTCGTTTGCTACTGGTCAGATTTATGTAGCATTATCGCGATTAACTGGCTTAAAAGGCTTGGTGTTGAAAAGCCGAATTAATTTCGACAATTTGGTGGTCGATAAAAAAGTAGTCGATTTTTCGGAAACTAAAACTCCAACAGATAATCTGTTGCCCATTTTGGAAGAGGAACGATTTAATTTTGTCACTCAATTAATCTTGGAAAAATTCTTGTTTTTTCATCTGTATCAGGATATAAAACGACATACAGATATGTTTGCAGATGCGGAAGAGGGTTTGTTTAAAGACGATTACATCGAGTTCAGCCGTGGCTTGTTCATTAGCATCAAGGAGATGATGGAAGTTTCGGAAAAATTCGACAAACAAATTCGAAATTTATCGTGGACTAAAACAAAGCAAAGCTTTGAACGAATTATGGAACGTTGTTTGGCTGCCGACAAATTTTTCTCGACCAAGTTGATGTATCTGTCCGAGCTGTGTATCGGTCAGCTTAAACGCTGTGCCGAAGACGATGATGAGTCGTTTAGTTACATGGAAGATTTGATGGGTCTTGAAAAAATGATTTTTGAACAGCTCAAAGGAATTCAGACGTGTGCATATATTTGTCGTTGTATTATCGATCAGTCGCAAATCGATTTGAAAAACATTTACAATACCGATTTTGACAAAGATCGCGAAATTAACATTGCTTCCTTGAAAATGATTACTTTTAAGGAAATTAAACGTTTGATGGCAAAAAAGAAGAAATCGAAAAAGAAATCCGAAGCCAAACCCAAAGAGCCTAAACCGCCAAAAGTGCCGACTAAAGATATTTCATATCAGTATTTTACCGAAGGAAATACCATTGAAGAAATTGCAACTATTCGCGGATTATCGCCCATTACAATTTTAGGACATTTAATCCCTTTTATTAGTGAAGGTAAAATTGACCCGTTGATGTTTCTTTCTGCCGAAAAATTGTCTATTATTACCGAGTTAGCTTCTAAAATGGAAGTTACTAATTTAACCTCACTAAAAGAAGTGTTGGGTGATAATTACAGTTTTAATGAAATTAGAATAGCTTTGGCGACTCTCCCAAGTTCAGGCGAATGATATCCGAAACGCATAAATGTCGTCCTGATTGTGGTGCGTGTTGCATCACTCCTTCAATTTCGTCATTTATACCCGGAATGCCACAAGGAAAATTGTCAGGAGTCCGTTGTATACAACTTGACGACAATCTACTTTGTAAACTCATTGATTCTGTTGAAAGACCAAAAGTATGCATAAATTTCAATTTCGATCCAATAATTTGCGGAACCTGCCAAAAGGAAGCCATGGAAATAATGGAATGTTTGGAAAAGACTATGGATTAAACGTTTTGGGGAAATTCTTGCAACAACAGTGATTTTAATTGCGAGGGTTTTAAATTTCGTTTCAATTTTCCGTCCATACAAATGGAAACATAGCCTGTTTGCTCGCTAACTATAATCGAAATAGCGTCTGTTTGTTCTGCTAAACCTAAAGCTGAACGATGTCGAAGACCTAATTCGGTAGGTAAATTGGGGTCAGCCGAAATGGGTAAAATGCATCGAGCAGCTTTTATTCTGTTGTCTAAAATAATCATTGCACCATCGTGTAAAGGACTGTTTTTATAAAAGATATTTTCAATTAATTCGGTACTAACCCTAGCATCAATTATTTCACCCGTTTCAATATAATCCGATAAATCATTTTCGCGTGCTATTACAATTAAAGCACCTGTTAGGTTTGTAGACATTTTACGACACGATTCAACAATCGAATCGATATTTAGTTGGTCGTGTTGTTGGTCAAACATCTTCCAAAAAATAAACTTTCGTTTTTTTAAAAAATTTGGTGTGCCAAGCATCAGTAAAAATTTTCTAATTTCGGGTTGGAAAACAACCAAAAGAGCAATAACTCCAACGCTAATAAATTGTCCTAAAATTGCAGATAGCAATTCCATTTCAAGTAAATCAACTGCTTTCCATAAAAAGAAAACCGAAATGATTCCTAAAAATATTTTCATAGCAGCTGTACCTTTCAATAATCGGTATAGCTGATATAGAAAAAAAGCTACTAAAAGAATATCAATAACATCAATGGCTTTAATCTTTATGAAATCAAAAATAAAAAGCATCATACTTAAATTTTGTCAATTTATGTTGCAAACCTAATATAAAAAATCGAGATTTTTAAAGTAATAGTAGTTAATAAAGCTAAACAGTGATGTTAAATAATCATTTATTAAGAAGTGCAAAAAGTTTTTTTACTTCAACGGCTTCCTTTACATCATGAACTCTTAAAATAGAAGCTCCATTTTGTAATGCAATTAAATTTAATACAATTGTGCCCGTTAATGCGTTTTCGGGAGTGGTGTTTAAGGGTTTGTAAATCATTGATTTTCGGGAAAGTCCAGCTAAAATTGGAGTATTTAATTCCGAAAAAAATGATAAATTTTTAAGGATATGAAACCCTTGTTCTGGGGTTTTTCCAAAACCAAAACCTGGGTCAATAATAACATCTTTTACTCCAAGTGAATAGAGTTTTTGAATCTGTTTTCCAAAAAACTGACTAATATTACATAAAATGTTATCGTATTGAGTTTTTTGTTGCATAACTTTGGGCTTTCCTGTAGTGTGCATTAAAATGTATGGCACTTTAATTTTGGCTATAGTTTTAAACATGTTTTCGTCAAAAGTGCCCCCCGAAATGTCGTTAATTATATTTGCCCCATGTTCGTATGCTATTCTAGCTACTTCCGAGCGATAAGTATCAATCGAAAAAATTGCATCTGGATATTTTTTTCGTAACTCAATTAAAGCAGGCAGTAGTCTGTTAAGTTCTTCTTCTTCACTTATTTCTTCAACTCCATGTCGCGTAGACATAGCCCCAATATCAATTATGTTAGCCCCATTTTCAAGCATTTTCGATGTTCCTTCAAGAGCATCAATAAGTTTGTTTTTTCTTGATTTTGCATAAAAAGAATCGGGGGTTAAATTTAAAATACCCATTATTTTGGGCTCGTCAAAATTTAATAGTGTTCCATTACAGTTGATACTATGAATCATTGCTTAGTTTTTTACAAAAGTAAGATTTTTTTAGATTTTTTAGCAACATCATAACAGCCACGTCATAGAATTTTTATAACTTTATCCAAAATTTTAATAGAAAATCAGCTTATGTCAAATACTTCAAGCGAATACTCTCAAATCATCGACCTGTGTAAGAATACTTTTGAAAATAAAATGAAGGATTATGGTACGGCATGGCGAATATTAAGAACACCTTCGCTTACCGACCAAATATATATTAAAGCTCAGCGTATTAGAAGTATTCAAGAAAAAGGATTTTCAAAAGTAGACGAAGGTATAATTCCCGAATTTATTGGCATCATAAATTATTCTATCATGGCTTTAATTCAATTAGAATTAGGGGTTGCGGATGCCGAAAATGCTGAAATAAACAATAAAGAAGTAAGCTCGCTATTTATTCATCATTTTAATGCATGCAAACAACTCATGGAAAATAAAAACCACGATTACGACGAAGCATGGCGTAATATGAGAGTGAGTTCTCTAACGGATATTATTTTGATGAAAATTTTAAGAATTAAACAAATTGAGGATAATTCCGGAAAAACTATCGTGTCGGAAGGCTTAGACGCAAATTATAGCGACATGATTAACTATGCAGTTTTTGCATTAATTAAATTAACTTGTAACACTTAAATTATTTATTATGGATTCAAATGTTATTATACTAATTATTATGGCAATTCTTGGATTGTCGATATTGTTACTATATATTTTTTCTGCCAAACATCGGCGTATTGCTGCGGTCTCGGCTCGACTATTCATTGGATTAGTATTCGTTTTTTCGGGTTTTGTTAAATCGGTCGATCCACTTGGTTTTCAATATAAAATGAGCGATTATTTAACTGCATTTGGCATGGAGTGGTTAATTCCTACGACTCTTTTTTTGGCAATTTTACTAAATTTAGCCGAGTTTTTAATTGGATTTGTTTTGATATTTGGGGTTCGGGTTAAACTTTTTTCGTGGGGTGCTTTGTTGTTTATGATATTTTTCACACCACTCACACTTTATTTAGCTATTAAAAATCCGGTACACGACTGTGGTTGTTTTGGCGATGCCTGGATTTTAACTAATTGGCAAACATTTTATAAAAATTTGATTTTTATTACAATGGCAATTATCGTTTTTATTCATCGATACAGATATTGGGAACGAATGATTCCTAATTGGGTGAAAAATTCTATTATTGTTGCTGGAGTTTGTATCGGATTGGGTATTCAAACGTATGCTGTTATGTACGATGCCATTATTGATTTTCGTCCGTGGAAAGTGGGTAATCACATCTCGGAATTAGTAGTGCCAAAGCCTGAAAAATCAGATATATTTTTAGTTTATAAAAACAAAGTAACTGGAAAAACCGAAGAATATACGTCTAAAACATTACCCTGGCAAGATGAAGCTAAAATGGCTCAAATTGAATTCGTTGAACAACGAAAAGTAATTTTAGAACCTTATAAAGAAGCACCAATACACGATTTTGTGATTGCCGATAAAGAAGGTAGTATTTTTACCGACCA
>CAZFPO010000066.1:0-15510 GCA_964521105.1 uncultured Lentimicrobiaceae bacterium
ACCAATGTGGGACAATGAAAATATGAAAAATGTAGAAAAACATGGTGGTTCTTTTTGGCTGAAAATAAATTAATGAAATACAAAATTTTATTATTTAGATTATAAAAACTATTAATCTCAACTGTGAGTATTCTTAAATTTAAAAGAAAAGTTTATGAAAAAATTTATTTTTAACATTATCTTTATTTTTAGTATTTCAATTCACGTTAACGCTCAAGATAGGTTTGACCAGTACATAAATTGGCTTACTTCTAACCACAAATATGATTCCATTAGTACACAACAAAAGGGAACTTATACTTTTTCAGAAGAACCCGATTGTCCAGACTATTATAATTGGGCTTTAGTTTGGGAAGATAATTTTAATGGCACATCTCTAAATGAATTTTATTGGGAAAAAGCAGATGGAGCTCCATGTAATATTACAGATATTTATTATTCACCGAATAATGTTGTTGTTGAAAATGGCTATTTAAAGCTTTATGAGAATAATAATTTCATAGTGTCAGCTCCTGTAACTTCATGTAACCCACCATGGACTTCAACGTCTCATCCTTTTTATAATACTTCAGCACTAATCAAAACAAAACAGAAATTTTTGTATGGTAAATTTGAGATTAAGTGTAAAATGCCATCTGGAAGAGGTCATAGACCAGCATTTTGGCTTCACGATGGCAATTCAGAAGGACCTGATTACAGAGAAATAGATGTGTTTGAATTTTGGAATCAGTTTTCAAATGGGGGCGATTTTATTCCTTCTTTAACTAACAAAGTGCATCATATGGCAGTTTATAATACAATTTTTAGCAATAAAAAAGAGTATGAAGATAATAATAACACAATTGATTATTCAATTATTGATCATGTTTTTTCCCTTGAATGGGATCCTTTTACAATTAAGTGGTATGTTGATGGCAATTTAAAAGAGACCCATTATCGATATAAATTGGGGGTTTTTAATATTGGGTTTATTAATACTTCTTGTAACAACATTATTACAGGAATACCTTATATTGTGAACTCAATTTATCCAACACAACCAATGAAAGTTATTATTAATACAAGGGTTGACAATGGAGACCCTAATTATTTACCAACTACTTTTCCAGCTGTAATGGAAGTAGATTGGATTAAAATTTACGAAAGAATTAACCCTGAAGAAGTTGTTAATGTTTGTTTTTTAAACTTAAATAATAACACCTACGAATATTCAGTAATAACAGGAAATCAAATTACAATAGGGGGTAGTAGTTGCAATGCTACTATTCATGGATGGGCAGATGGTGAAAGCTTATCATTAGTCGCTTGCAACAGAATTGATCTTAACCCAGGATTTAAAGTTGAATCTGGTGGCAGGTTTTCAGCTAGTATTGTTCCGTGTGATGGCAGTGGTATGAAAAATTCGGATTTTCCTCTTAGTTCAGATATCAAGATTTCGAATATATCAAACAAATCATCAGATTCAACAATTTTGTTTAATGTTTATCCTAATCCAAGCAATGGTACATTTAAGATTAGTTTCCTAGAAACCTTTACAGAATTTAATGGTTTGGCTATCCTTAATTCAATGGGCAGTATTGTTTTTAAGACGAATGAGATTCAAAACAATGACATTATTGTTGATATTTCTAATTATCCTAATGGAATATATTATCTCACATTTATGATAAACAATCAAGCATTTGCCCATAAATTGATTAAACAATAGAAGATATGAAAAAAGCACTATCCAGTATTTTATTTTTGAGTTATGCGTTGCTTTTGTTTAGTCAACCTTCAAAATATTCAATTAGTTTATTTGGATTAACAGCTCATCATTCTTACAAAAGTCGTTTTATACATCCTCAACTAAGTTATGGCGGTGGTTTTCAAGCAAACTTCTCTTATAAGTGGTTTCAAATTTCAACAGGTGCTATTATTCAATCACAAAAACTAAGAGAATTAACAATATTTGACAACAGTATATTTAATAGAGAACGTAGATTTTTCTTTTCTCACCTATATATTCCCATAAATGTAAAATTCAAAATTATTGATACAAAAAATGTTCTTTGTTATATTCCTTTTGGCTTTTCTTTTGGGCGAATTTTACAAAAAGAATGTACCACTATTTATCAGAATACGCAAACGGAAGGATTTGGACCATTAGGTTATTTTGACAGCCAAATGCCAATTTATACAAATACCGGTATCTCCTCATTATTCAAATTATCTAAAAGAATATTCCTTGAAATAGGTTTTGATATTAATTTTAGATTAAGACGCGAATTCAAAGATAATCCTGATCATTTTAGATTAAGGGAAGATTACATAAATTACGCTTTAAAAACAGGTTTATGTGTTTATTTAGGAGATATCAAATAATTAGTCCATAGTTGGTTGTGTTTTTATTCCGATTTGAATAATATAATAGTCCAATTTCTCCGCCTTTTTGGCGGCTAAATTGGACTATTTATTACTAGCTACAGCATAAAACAAATTTGAATTTGGTATTACCTTAAATCCGCAAGGAAATTCTATTACAAAGCCAAACTGCCATTCATTTCAGGCAATGCTCAAAAAAACCGTTTCACCGTACCAAAGGGTACGCCTGCAATGCTTTTTTTTGTGCTAAACCTGACCTGAACAGCATTTTGACTCTTCATTACGAATCACCTTGCGGATTTAAGGTATTACTTTCTTCTTTTTAAAGAATAGAATAAACAATTAATTGTATATTCGTAAAAAATTTTAAAGCATGAAAAAATACATCTTAATATTAGTTGCTTTATTTTTGTTTGTCAATAATTATGGACAAAATAAGACAGATAAAGCCTATCCTTTATCAACTAAGTTTAAAATGTCTGATGTTAAATCGGATTGGATTGTAAACATCAAAAATTTAGAAGACATTTATGAAGGGAACAGTAAATATTCGCGATTATTTAGCGAACCAAAGAAAAATGTCGAGCAAATGTTTCCACGTAAAACCGGAAATAATTTCGATAAAAAAATAAAAAGTTTAAGTATCGAAGCCGATACTTTTCAAGTATTAAATGGCTTTGTTGGAAATGCTTGGGGTGGAGGAACGCCAAACGATAACACACTGGCAATATCAAATGGGAATTACTTAATTTCGTCAATTAACTCAAGTATAAACGTGTATGATTTGAATATTGATTCATTAGTGATGAGTGTTTCCATGAATTCATTTGCCTCGGCGGTGCAAGGCATTAGCACACATCAATACGACCCAAAGTTGGTTTATGACCCAATTGAAGATAGATTTATTTTGGTTTTTTTAGCAGGAAGTGAAAGTAGTAATACAGACATTATTATTGGATTTTCGTCCACAAACAACCCACTGGATTCATGGAATTTATACACCTTACCTGGCAATCCATTAAACGATACCAGTTGGTTCGACTACCCAGCCATAAATTTAACTCAAAATGAACTATTTTTAACGGGAAATTTATTAAGCGACAGTGGTTCGTGGCAAGTTTCGTTTAAACAAAGTATTGTTTGGCAAATTGATAAACAAAAAGGATATCATGGGCTACCTTTGCAAACGCGTTTATGGTCGGATATAAATTATCAAGGTAGCAGACTAAGAAATATACACCCAGTTAACGGAGGCGACTTCATACCCGAAAAGGATATTTATTTGCTTAATACTCGAAATTTTGACCCACAAAACGATACTATATTTTTATTGCATATTACGGGAACACAATACGAAGCAGAAACAGAGATGACCATTAAAGCTGTTTTAACTAACAGAGCTTATGGAATGCCTCCTGATGCACGACAAAACGGCACTCATAAACTGGCAACCAATGACGCACGTGTGTTGGGAGCTTTTTTACAAAACGACAAAATACAATTTGTATCAAATACTATCGATACAAACTATGGTTCGGCAGCAGTATATCATGGTTTTATTACTGGATATAACACAAATAACCCTGTATGTAATGGTAACATTATATCCGATTCTATCATCGATTTTGGGTATCCTAACTTATCCTTCTCAGGGAAAAATCATGATGAAGATCAAGCAATAATAACTTTCGAGTTTTCAGGTAAATCAGATACATTATATCCAGGTTTTTGTGGAATATTTTATGAGGGAGAAAATAAATATTCAAACATAACTAAACTTAAAGGAGGTAGTTGTATCATCAATATTATTGCAGGTGTAGACCGCTGGGGAGACTATTCAGGTTCACAACGAAAATATAATGAACCGGGTAAAGTTTGGGTTAGTGGAACGTTTTCGGTACAAGAAGGTTTCTATAAAACAAATGCTACTTGGATAGGTGAACTCTATTCGTCATTTGAGAAAAGCACCCCCACTCCTCCTACTTTTGACAAAAAAATTGTAATATATCCAAATCCAACGTCTGATTTTGTTCATTTTAATTTTGAGATAAACGAAGCAACAGTAGTTCAATTTATTTTATCTGATGTTTCTGGTAGAATTTCAGATAGTTTTTACACTGCACGCTTGCCTAAAGGAAGAAATTTAATAACATTCCCCATTGGTCATTTAAGTAAAGGTTACTATGTAATCAAAATGATTAATAAAGAAACACAAAAAGTATTATTCACTGAAAAAATAGTAGTTCAATAAGCCTAAATTTTATTACTTTTTGTTATCAATTTAGATTTAATGGTTTATTTCATTAAAGTAACGCTTCCCGAATATTCTTTACCGTCGGAAACTTTTAGGATATAAAAATAAACACCATCAGCCGCTCCATTTCCATTCCAATCATTTTTATAATCGGTTGATGAAAACACCTTTTTGCCCCAGCGATTTCTGATTATTAACTGGCTATTTGGATATTGATCTAAAAATTGTATTAAAAAAGTATCGTTATAACCATCGTTGTTGGGAGTTAGAACATTAGGAATTACAATAGGTTGCAAAGATGAAGGCACCACTACTGTAAAAACCGAGGTGCAACCACTTGCGATATCAGTAACCGTTACCGAATATGAACCAGCATTAACATTTGAAATCAGAGTATCTGTTGATGCTGGTGTATTACTCCATGAATACGAATAATTCCCTGTTGATGTAACGCTAACCCAAGCGGAACCTGTTGGATTATAAAAATCGCTTTCGGTAGAGCCAGTAACTGCTGTTGGATAACTACCATTATTCGGAATAACAATTATCGTATCCATTGTGCAATCCGTGGAGGGTTGTGTGATGGTAACATGATATGATCCGGGTCCAACATTATTCAAATCTTGTGTTGTGACACCATTACTCCAAGCATAAGTATAAGTTCCAGCGGGAGTAACGCTTAAATCGATAGAACCATTATTCCGACCACAAGTAGTACTTTGAACTACAGCCGAGTATGAAAAATTACAACAATTTGTAACAAGAACATGAACAGAGTCGAAATAAGTTGCACAGTTACCCGAATCGCGAACCGATAAAAAATAGCTATAATTACCCACTACAGGAGGACAGACCGTTGGTGAGAGCGTGGTTGAGCCTGTCATATTGGTTGTAGGAGTCCATTGAAAAGTTCCCGGGTATGAAATTTCAGGATCGTCGAAAGTGATTTTCCAACCTGAGAAAGTTCCATTACCAAAACCTAAACTTGAAACCATCTCAATTTTCATTACCCATAAACCATTTGAAACTGCACCGTTAAGATTAGAAAATGGTTGATTTGGAGCAAAATTGCCCGAATAAGGAGTAGAACCGGTATTGATTGCTGCACCAGCAGGGACAAAACAGGTATTGGTATACCCTGAAGTTGGTGAGCCAGTAGTAACTCCTGCTGGGACAAGAATAATTTCCTGTCCACTTGGAGCTTGTAGTGAAACTTTTAAACCATCGATTCCAATTTGGGCAGGCGGGACGAAGCTTTGACCAAAATAGGTTAAATTATTTATGCAAACACTCACAATGGAATTTGGTAAAACAGTCTCCATGTTTAAGTTTGTAACATTAATATTGATGGAAGTTACTTGTCCCATTCCTGAGGTAATTACCTGAAACTCATTATTAGAATAAGTTGGAACTTTAGCTGGGCTTATAATAACTTTTGCATCACCACTAAGTTGAGCACAATCGTTTTTGCAAATGGTAGTATCACTGCTAATATTAGCTATGATAAACGGGTCTCTAACAGTAAAATAAAGAGTGTCATAACAATAATGAGTACCATTAGTCATTTGCAAAACAACTGTGGTATCGTTACGAGGGCAAAACAAATTAGGATTTACACCACCGGTAGCTCCTTGATTATAACCATCATGAAGCCAAACAATTTGGTAGGTTGGGTCATTAAAATAGATTTGAACATTATCGATACCCCAGTGATCATAGTCAGCACCCGAGTCATTATCTTGAAACCAACGAATCATAGTACTTGAAGAAATAGCTGCTGCAGGAAGCTCAAAACACCACTCTGTCCAATTAATTAAGGTTTCATCGTTTCCGCCATTTGGATCAAAATAATGAATTTCAACCCATGTAGCTCCACCATCAATAGAATATTGCAGAGCAACACCTTCGTCAGGTTCATCAGGACCCTCGCAGGGTGCAGCATCGCCTTGAATTGCAAATTTCATATCAAAGCAAATGGTAACTCCTGCAGTTGCAGTACTTAAATTGTAACTTTGGGTAGTTAACACACGAGGTACAGGTGATGAATTTCCTAACCAAATGTGCGTTGTACCATCAACACCATTGGGACTACAAGGGTTGTTCCACATCGCTTGCTGACTTGATTGCCATCCAGGACCAAAAACTCCACCGTTAAAATTTTCAGAAAAAACGATTAACCCCTGCCCTCTCCCAAATGCACTTAGTTGAGCACAATAGCCGCAAACTAATGAATCGCGGGTGGTATATGCTTGTACTTCACATTGGGCAATACTTTTTTCGTTACTACATAAAAGTAAAAATGTAGCAACAAAAAAAGATAGTAATTTATAACTTAAATTTTTCATTTTACTCTTTTTATTTCAATATTCGTAACTTCAAATTCCTTAAGTGCAGAACCTCCTCTTTTCATCGAACCAGCATAAACTTTCAAGTTCTTCAGCTTTGAATCGCAATTGCCTTCAGCACTTTGACCTTGGGGTAATCTTAGGGTGTGTATAATATTTTCTCCTTTAGTACGATACGATTTATTTCCATTTTGATAGTTGCAAAAAATATTATAATACACATCAATTGTTTCCGATGTTTTGTTTGTAATTTTCAAAAAAACATAAATATTAGATGTTCCGTTTTTTATGTCGTTACATTCTTGTTTTAAATACTCAATTTTAATACTTTCATTTTGGAAATATTCTACCCATTGGGCTTTTATAATTGTTGTTGTGAAACACAAAAACAAAACTAAAAAATTTTTTTTTATCATATTATAAAACGATTAGACTATAGCTTATTAGATGAATTTTATTAGAAAATAGTTGCACTAAATTACTCTTAATTTTTAACAATTTTTAATTTTAACACTAAAATTAATAATTATTTTCATTGTTAATAACTAATTAACTATACATTTTATAGTTTTGCAAAAAAAAATTATGATAAATCATCATTTTGAACATTTTCGTAATAAAATTATTGGCAATAACATTTTTTATAAAACACCTTATGGTATTCAAAAAATGATATATGCCGATTGGGTAGCTAGTGGACGATTATACGAAGATGTTGAAAAACAAATTATTGAAGTTTTTGGACCGTTTATCGGCAACACTCACACCGAAACATCTGAAACGGGCACATTAATGACAAAAGCATATCATCATGCTCAAAAAATAATTAAACAACATGTAAATGCCGGACCTGATGACATCATCATTACTTCGGGTTTTGGAATGACATCGGTAGTTAATAAATTACAACGCATTTTAGGACTTCGAACATGCGGTTTAATCAACCATCATAATTGTTTAAAAGACCTATCAGACACCGAGAAACCAATCGTTTTTGTTTCACACATGGAACATCACTCAAACCAAACTTCATGGCTTGAAACATGTGCCGATGTAGTGGTTTTAAAACCGAATAAGGAGGTATTAGTTGATTTAACCGAATTAAAAAATCAATTAGAAAAAAACAAACATCGAAAATTTATAATTGGTTCTTTTACAGCATGTTCAAATGTTACAGGAATTGAAACACCATACTATGAAATGGCAAAATTGATGCACGAATATGGAGGCTTATGTTTTATCGATTTTGCAGCCTCAGCCCCTTATGCAGACATCAACATGCATCCCGAAGATCCAGAATGTAAATTAGATGCCATTTTCTTTTCACCACATAAATTTTTAGGTGGACCAGGCACTTCTGGTGTTATGATTTTCGACAAATCGATTTATAAGAACTACACCCCCGACCAGCCAGGAGGAGGCACTGTGGATTGGACAAATCCATGGGGAGAGTACAAGTATGTGGACAGCATTGAGTTACGCGAAGACGGTGGCACACCAGGTTTTTTGCAATGTATTCGCACCGCATTATGCATCGATTTGAAAAACAAAATGAACACTGAATTAATTCGAAAACGAGAAGAAGAGCTTTTAGAAATATGTTTTTCAGAAATGCCTAAAATTAAAGGCTTACATATTTTAGCCGAAAATGTAAAAAAACGATTAGGAATTGTTTCTTTTTATTTCGAAAATATCCATTATAATTTGGTTGTAAAATTATTAAACGATAGATTCGGAGTTCAAGTTCGAGGTGGTTGTGCTTGTGCTGGTACATACGGACATTTTTTACTTGATGTTACACACGAACAATCAAGAAAAATAACAAAATTAATTAATAAGGGAGATTTATCGTTAAAACCTGGTTGGGTAAGATTATCCTTACACCCTACCATGACAAACTACGAGTTATTATTTATAATTGATGCGTTAAATCAAATTTCAGAAAATTACGACCAATGGGAAAAAGACTATATTTATTCTAAAAAGACAAACGAATTTACACACAAATTACAATTACCTGAATATTACGACAATATAGTAAAAGATTGGTTAAAACTTCAATAGACTATTTTAAAAATCACTTGAAATAGCACCATCTTTTAATATTATACACCTATCTGCCATTTGAGCTAAATCGGGATTATGAGTAACAATGATAAACGTTAGATTTAACTTATCACGCAACGAAAAAAACAGTTCATGAAGTTCCTTGGCATTTTTCGAGTCGAGGTTACCCGAAGGTTCATCGGCTAAAATAACCGTTGGATTATTTATCAATGCTCGAGCAACTGCAATTCGTTGTTGCTCACCACCTGAAAGTTCGGATGGTTTATGCTCAGCTCGTTCCTCTAATCCAAATATTTTCAATAATTCGAGAGCCTTAGTTTCAGCTTCTTTTTTGGAAACACCAGCAATGTATGCTGGCATCGAAATATTTTCGATAGCAGTAAACTCGGGTAATAAATGGTGAAACTGAAAAACAAAGCCTATATGTTTATTTCTGAATTGCGATAATTTTTTATCTATCATCGCAAATATGTCGATTGAATCGTATTTTATTGATCCTGAATCTGGCTTATCTAAAGTGCCAATTAAGTGTAACAAAGTGGACTTACCAGCACCAGATGCGCCTGTTATACTTATCACTTCACTTTTCGAAATAGTCAAGTTAATGCCTTTTAAAACTTCTAATTTTCCGTACGATTTCTTTATCCCATCAATTTGAATCATTTTATTTTTTTTACAAAAATAGTAGTATTTTAATTGAAATCAGTCGTTTCTTCATTTTATTAATGTCCTTTTTTCAAAATCGACCCAACATCAAAATGGTATAATATTTTTAATGCAAACGTATAGCTTTGAGGAGTGTCAAAGGAGTTTTTTAAATATTCCATGTATGACTTGTTTGCATTAGTTAACTCATTTAAAAATTCATTTTTATACGTAAAATAGAGCATACTTCCCGGAGCAAATTCCCATTGTAAGCTAACATCAATATTGAAAATAGAATAGGTAAAGTTGTGATTGGTAGAATAATTTTCAATCCGTTCACTTAACGAACCATCGGGTTTAAGTTTATAAAAATCGCTGTATTTCCCTTGTGCCCAATAATACCTTCCTCTGAAAACAACACCTAAATTATTCCGCAACATATAATTGATAGAATATGAATTTTCGTAAGTTTTTACCAAACGCTTACCAAAAACCACCTCACTAGAACTTAGTTCACCAGCGTAGCCTCGTTGACCAAGATTTTCGGAGAACACATTGGTTAATCGCATCCCAATTCTATTTCCAATTCTTAAAACAGGTGTTATAGAAATCGAATGATTATTTCCAAAATGATCATACAGAAAACCGAAAGAATAACTACCATCCAGCGCAAAAGGTCGTCGGTAATCGCTTGAAAAATTTATGCTTCCGGAAATGTATCTGGAAGCTAAATAATACAATCCCGACACACGAGGCTCATAATAATCATAAATCTTCAACGGACGCCACGTAATTGCAGACCATAGAGTTAAGTGCTTTATTGTTGTGGTAAGAATCGAATATTTAAGAGTTGCATTAGTTTCTTTTTGAGTACTAATTCTATTTGCATAATCGATGGTTAAAGTTTCTTGAAAATTCAACAATTTCCAAAATGGATTTACAGTTCGGTGAGTAATAGTAACATTATTGGCAGCTTCGTCATTTACTAGATTAACACCCATATCGTTAGGATTATAGAGTTTATCTTTCACGTATCTATTAAGTGAGAAAATAAATTTTCCACTTACTTTTGCAAAGGTAAAATCGTATTTAAATCCATTACTGGTATGTTGATTCCAAATTTGTTCACCAATTTGCGATTGCCGACTCATTCCACCTAATAAATAGATTTTATATTTCCCTTGAAAAAAATAATTTGAACCGCCTAAAGCGGTAACATTTGCTTGTATATCATTGCCTTGTCGGAGAGTGTTTGCGTTGCTTAAAAAAAGATTTGATTTATTTTTAAACGCTTTTTCGATTACCAACAGTGTATAATTTGTTAAAGGTTCAGTTTGAATTCGTCTGGTTTCATTTTGGTTTTGAATAACTGCTTCCGTTTTATTTGTAATTGCATTAAATACACCTATTGCCAGTCCTTTACTATTTCTGCCATACAATTTAAATGCATTTATAAGTGGTGAGGTGATTGGGTTTGAAGTAATACTTTCGGTTGAATCCAATTGGTCTTCAACGTTTTCGTAACCTCTCGGTTTTCTTCCTATACGTCGGGTGTATAAAAGTCCTCCTTTTTCAAAAAATGCAATCGATTCATTAAAAAACGGGCGATAATCGGAATAAACCGTTTCAAATGCGCTTAAGTTTTTAATTAAATTGTCGGATTGGACTTGCGAAAAATCAGGGAGAAGCGTCATTTCAAGGGTAGAACTTTGGTTAATTCCCCATTTTAAATCAAGTCCACCTTTTGAAGATTTTGACCAGTTCGTTTTTGAATTTACATCTGGAGTACCAATTATTGCAACATTCAGATATGGCTGTAAAAACAAACGAAGTGGTGGAGTTATGCCGTTAAAGTTTTCAGTAGATGACCAATATTGAATATCGTTATCATCCATTTGTTTTTCGAGATTTAACTGTGAATATTCTCGGTTCCGTCGAATATATCTAACAAATTGAACACGCCATTGTTGTTCTTCACATTTTAAAAAGGAAAATGCCGAATATGGGATTTCCATTTCACAAGTCCATCCCAAACTATCAATTTGCACCTTACTTTTCCAAACGGCATTAAACGATTCATCACTTCTTTTCCAATCGGTTTGAACACCCGATGCCGTTACTTGAAAATAAAACGACTCCTGCATACGGTTATATGGATCAAACTCAATGGAAAAATAATCAGCATGCAAATCATCATCTCTTAAACCTAACTGCCTATTGATGCTATCTGGATAATCATCAAACATACGTGCAGCGATATATAAGGCTTTATTATCAAATAGAACTTCTACTTCGGTTTGAAATTTAGGTTTTTGACCCCAATATGGATCGGATTGAATAAAACCTGTGGTGATTTCCGAAACGTCCCAACTTTTATCGTTTAATAAACCATCAATTTTTGGAGGATTGGTAACTCTCGAAAATTTAATTTTTTTCTCATTTTGAGCGTACGTAGAAATTAAACTGCAAAATAGTATCATTAAAATTGAAAAAAAACGAATTTTCATTTATTTGTTGAGTTAAAAGAGACTTAGAAGTTTTGAAAAAATAATCATAAGAACTAAAGCAAAAGGGTAAACAGTGGCATAAGCAATTTGAGGTATATTTGTTTCAGATTGTTTAGAAGCAGCCCCTAATCCAGGAGTACTAGTCATGGCACCCGTTATTAAACCTAAAAGTGCTAACGGATTTATTTTTAAAACTTTTGAACCAAACCACCAACCAATAATCAAAGGGAAGATAGTAATAATTGCACCAATTACAAAAAGTGTAAAACCGTGTTCATGAATAGTTTGAGTTAAATGAGAACCGGCATTGCAACCAACGGTTGTTAAAAACATTAATAAACCCAGTTCTCTGATAAGCAAGTTGGCATTACTCGACATTGTCCAAATTATTGGACCCGTTTTACCAATTCCACTTAAAATTAAAGCCACTAATAAAACTCCTCCAGTAATTCCTAGTGAAAAATTAAATAGATTAAAAAAATTAACTGTAAAACTTCCAAGTAAAACACCTAAAAGAATTCCCAAAGTAATGGGTAAAAAATCGGTTTCTGAAAGTCGTTTATCATCATTACCAATTAAATGTGCTACATTAGAAATTGACGTTTTATCGGCAGCAATAAGCAGTCTATCGCCAAAACGCAAGGCAGTATTTTCATCGGGAGAAATATCAATTCCACTACGCTTTAATACGGCAATTGAAGCATTAAAATTATCAAAAAGTTTAAGCGATGAAATGGTTCGATTAACAATTGCTTTATTTGTAACTAAAAACCACTGAACGTCTTGTGTAGTGGCTTCTTTCTTTGGCAAATTTACTTCATTACCAATAAACTTTTCAACTTCAACCATCTCATCATCGCTTCCAATTACCGTAACAATATCACCAAGCTCGAGTATGCTATTTTTTTGAGGGATTATCGTTTTATCTTTTCGGTGAATATTAACAGCAATACAGTGCGAAGACGGACGATGATGTTTAAGTTCGGCAAACAAAGTTTTTGTTACTTCAATATTTTCGACAACAAAATGCTTGGTAGAAATATTTGGCAATGAACTTCTTACATTTTTATCATAATCAATTTCGGCATTTTTTATTGAGATTTTAAGAACTTTTGGTATCAACGTAATAAATAGAACTACTCCAATCACACCCATCGGATAGGCAATCCCATAACCAATAGCAGCATTTGGTGAATGTGTGGCTTCGATTGCAGCGGCTAACCCTGGAGTGCTTGTAAGGGCTCCATTAAAAATACCTGTGATTAAAGCAGTATTTGATTTTAAAAATAAAATTGAAATCAAACTCAGCAAAAAACCAACCGATACAATTAATAACGTTAAAATAATATATTTTAATCCATTTCTTCGAAACGACTGTGAAAATCCGGGTCCAGCTTGAATTCCAATGGTGAAAATAAAAAGTAACAAACCAATATCTTGAATAATTTTAGGCAATTCTACCCCATAATGTCCTAAAATAAGGGCTATAAAAATAACAGCTGAAAAATCTAGTGAAATAGTAAATAATTTTAATCGACCTAAAAGTAAACCCAAGGAAATAATTAGAAATAAAAAGAAATACTCACTGTTAGGTAGTTCAAAAATCACAATTAAAATATTTAGAATTAATTCCCATTTATATTAATTTGCAAATTAAGTCAGAATTAGAATATATTTTTGTTAATGATTTGAAAACAACCTTTTAATTTACAAATTTAAAAATATTTTTTCCTAATTCAATGTATCTATTATCGAATATTAACGTAAAAGGCTTTTATAATAACTATCGAATAAAATCATCATGGTAAATTCTGACACAATTTGTTCAATATCATCTCCTAATGGAACTGGAGCAATAGCAGTCATCCGAATCTCGGGTGAAAAATCTTTTGAAATAGTTTTCAAAATTTTTAATTCAGATAGCATTAAATCGAACATTAAAAAATCTGTTGAAAAGAGAAGTCTTCATTTAGTTTCAATTAGCAATAAAAGTGAAATAATCGATCAAGCATTAATAGCATTTATGAAAAAACCATTTTCATACACTGGTGAAGAAAGTGTTGAGATTTATTGTCATGGTTCCTATTTTATTCAAAAATCAATATTAGAATTACTTATTGAAAAAGGAGCACGTTTAGCAAAGCCAGGCGAATTTACAATGAGAGCTTTTTTTAATGGTAAAATGGATTTGCTTCAAGCCGAAGGTGTAGCTGAATTAATTGCATCAAATACAAAATCGGCACATAAAGTAGCCATGAATCAAATGCGTGGCGGGTTTTCAAACGACTTAAAAAATCTACGCAAACAGTTAATCGATTTTGCCTCTTTAATTGAGCTTGAACTTGACTTTAGTGATGAAGATGTGGAGTTTGCCGACCGAAAAAAATTACTTATTTTACTAAATAATATAAAAAACGAAGTATTACAATTAAAAGACTCTTTTACTCTTGGAAATGTCATTAAAAACGGCATTCCAGTAGCTATTATTGGAAAACCAAACGTCGGAAAATCTACATTGTTAAACTTATTGCTAAACGAAGAGCGAGCAATTGTTTCGGAAATACCCGGCACAACTCGCGATGCGCTTGAAGACATTGTAGTAATGAATGGTTATACTTTTCGATTTATTGATACAGCCGGACTTCGAAAAACCGAAGATATCATTGAAAATTTAGGAATAGATATAACCTACAAAAAAATTGAGCAAGCCGAAATCGTTTTGTATATAGTTGATATTAACGAAACTAGCTTTGAACAAATAATTGCCGACTTAAACGATTTTAAAATAAATATTAGTAATCCAAACAAAAAATTTATAGTGGTTGCTAACAAAATTGATATGCTAAATGAAACCCCATCGCATTTTAGAGATTTGGTAAACATTGAAACAGTATTTATCTCGGCTAAACGTAAAGAAAACATATCGCAATTAAAAGAAATTCTAATCAATTCATCAAATATAACTGATATAGGAGAAAACACTGTTTTAACGAATGTTCGGCACTACGAAGCACTTCAAAATATCGAAAAGTCGATTAATGATATTTTAATTGCTATTGAAAACAAAACTCCTTCCGATTTGATAGCTATCGACATTAAACAGGCTTTAAATAATATTGGAAGTATCACCGGAGAAATAGTTTCAAACGAAATATTAAATAACATATTTAGCCGTTTTTGTATCGGAAAGTAATTCCATATAAAGCTTCGTTTTATATTTTTGTCTAATTAAAAGGCCCCGACTCTTCACTATCGTTCAGTATGACAATGATTTAGTTAATAAGGACAACATTCGTTTTATATAAATCTTCGTATATTTAAAATAAAT
>CAZFPO010000067.1:0-15087 GCA_964521105.1 uncultured Lentimicrobiaceae bacterium
ATATATTCATCGCTTTTGGTGTGCTTATTTTTTATTCGCTCATGGGTATTTCATAGTATTCAATGCTTTTAATTACAGTCTTGTTGTTTTTTGCCGAAAAATGATATTCGTTGAGTTTTGTATCTAAAAGTACTTGATAAAATTCGTTTGAAATAAGCTGAACGATAATATCATTTGCCTCTTCAAAAACATAATTTTTAGTTATATCTTTTGTTGAATAACGATAAACAAAGTTAATCATAGACCCTTTTTTAATTGCAATAGGTTTTACCATAACACTTTTTATATCAGATGTTTGATTTCTCTTCTGAGATATTATCATCCGAACAAAGGTTTCGTCGTAAATACTTGCTTTAATAAGCTTCAAAAATTCGGGCAATGAATTCATAATAAACTAATTATATAATATTTGCAAATATAAAACTTTTTGGTACTTGTATCACAATTGTTTTATTGAAGATTTAGAAAAAAAGGGTAGAATTAAAACAATTCTACCCTTTTAAAAGATGATTCTTTTATTAGAGCATTGGAAAAATTCCAACAAAAAAAACAAAAAGCACAATTAATGATAATAGCCCAGCAACAAAAGATAAAAGCAAGCGGTTTTTACTCCCTTTTAAAATAAAACCCATTATTCCCATTACTAAAAAAAACACCCAACCGATGCTGATATTTATCAAATTTTCTTCTGAAAAATTGTCGAAATAAACTCCATATAAAACAATTACTGCAATTGTTGAAAGAGCAATACATAAACCATAAAAAACGTTTAATGCTTTCATAATCTATCTCTAAAAAATTATTTACTTTCTTTAAGTACCATATCAATTGTAATAGCTGCCGCGATAATTTTAATTTTATTACCAGTATTTGCATAGGTAGGATCGAGGTTTACGTTATATTTATCGGCTGTTGTAAATAATTCTTTTACCGCACCAGCCCATTTTTTGGTAATTACACCTATTTGCATACCTGTACCGTCTTTAATTACAAAATTCCATGCTTTCCAGTCGCCCGATATTTCACCAATATATTGTCCCATATTATCTAAAATTTGGAAAGTCGGTTTCATAAATGTGAATTTTTGTTTAATCGAGCCAATTGGAACACCAGTAGCATCGGTAATGATAATTTTAGACATAAAAAATGTCCAACCTCTTTTAACAGATGCTTGAATTTCATTATTTTCATTTACAATATCTAAATGAAATGGGAGCATCGCTTTGTTAAGAAGTAATCGAAGAATTTTGTCGCCACCCGATAATTTTTGATTTATAGCTCCAATTTGAGCACCTGCTTCATTAAACACCTTATAGCAATTTTCAAATTTCAAAAAATTTACTTTTTCGTCAATAAAATAGCTGTTTGTTTCAAAAAAATTACTCATTTTAATTTGTTTTTAAATTATTCCTACTCTTAGGCTTTTCGGTTACGCCAATTATTTAATTTTCAATTTTAATAAACTTAACAAATTTAGAATCGAACGTTGAATACAATCTTAGTATATAAACTCCATTTTGCAAAGTGTCAATTTTAATTCCATTATATGTTTTACCTTGAAAAATAATAACACCTTTATTGTCAATAATATCGTAATTGATTATCTGCGATGTTTGATTTGTTATGGTTAAAAAATCAGTTGATATGGTTGGATATACGGTTAAATCAAATACTTTAGAATTTTCCTCACATTTAACATTTGAAACAGTTTGACCCGCATTAATTTGAACACTGGGTGATGCTTCGAATGCGTATTTGATTATTTTCAACGTATCATTATTTTCACTACAATTTAATAATACCCATGCGTAGTGAACTGTTTGTTGCAACGAATTAAATAGTTTAACTCCCAAATATTTATCTCCTTGACCATTAAAATTTCCAGCTGTTGAAAATGTTCCTAATACAACGGTTTGATTTGTGAAATTTCCAGATATAGGTTGATTTATATTTAACGCATCGGCATAACCATACGTTGAATTATCTAAAATAGTAGTGCCATTTAAAGGAATGGCTCTAACGGCTGGAATTGAAATTATCTCGAATTGTAAATCATTTGTGCCATCGTTATTTATATCAATACTTTGCTGATTTTCACCAATTATTTCTAAATTCACTGTATTTACAGTTATTTGAGAATAAGCAGAATGGGTAAAAAAAACAAAAAAAACACATTGAATTACAATACAGGGTTTAAAAAAATGTATTTTAAAATTCATCAGTTAGCTTTTTTTAATACTTCAACAAATTTAAAAATATTTTTTAATTAATGCATTTTTAAACATAAATTTCTAAATTTTTAAATACTCCTTTTATTCTTTAATTGAGATAAATATACCCCAATTATTGCTAATATCATACCTATCAGCTTATAGGTTGTAAACATTTCTTTTAATAAAATAAACGAACCAACTGCAGTAAAAATTGGGATTAAATTTGTGAAAACATTGGCTTTTGCCATTCCAATTTCTCGAATAGCAAAAGTGTAAAAAATAAATGCTATCGATGATCCAAAAACAGACAACATTAAAATTGATGACACTAATTCAACATTGAGTTTGGTATTAATGACACAATTTAAATCAAACAATAAGAAAAGAGGTAAAAACAAAACGAATCCTATCGTATTTTGAATAAAAATAATTAAGATTGGATGATACTTAACACTTACTTTTTTCAGCATAGTGCCATATCCAATAGCCGAAAAAACAGCTAACAGGACTAATAAAACACCATCAATTGGAGCATTCAAATTTAAAGAATCGTTTAAAAGCATTAAGATTACTCCCAAAAAAGAAATAAAAATTCCAATGACATTTTTTTGAGAAATTTTTTCATTCAAAAAATAGTAACCCATGATAGCTGCAAAAACAGGTATTGTAGAAATTAGCACTGCGGTGATGGTTGCATCAACTTTTTGCAAACCAAAACTTTCGCCAATGAAATATAAAAAAGGTTCAAAAAAAGCTAGTAAAATAAACCATTTCATGTCCCCTTTTGGATACACTATTTGTTTGCGGAAAAACAAAAATAAAATTAGATAAAGTATTAAAGAAGATATCAATAACCGGATAGTAATAGTAGCAATTGGGTTATAGTAATTAAAAACTATTTTCGACCAAATAAAAGTCATGCCCCAAAAAAGCATCGACAAAGTTGCCAATAAGTATACTAAAGAGAGAGATTTTTTTGTAAAATGCATTAAACTAATTTGGCGGCAAAAATAAGTTTTTTATTTAACTATAATCACTTTTTATTTTTTGTAAGCCTCGAGGGTTGTTTCGAGTGAAAAAAAATCGTTAATTTGTAATTGAAAATAAAATAAAAATGATTAAGAAAACAAAAATAATAGCAACTTTATCCGATCAGCGTTCGGACGAAAAGTTTTTAAAAGAATTATTTGATAATGGAGTTAATGTAGTTAGGATAAACACTGCGCATCAGAATATAAGTGGGGCAGTTGGCTTGGTTGAGCGTGTTCGAAAAGTTAACGATAAAATTGCATTATTAATTGATACAAAAGGGGTTGAAGTTAGAACATCTCCTTTTGGAGAAACCGAAATTAAACAAAATCAGATTATATACATAATCGGTGATCCAACTATGGAGACAAAAGAAAACACTATTTATGTATCTTTTACCGATATCCACAAGCATTTGTCAAAAGACGATATGATATTGATTGATGATGGCGAAATTGAATTAAAAATCACCCAAATAATTGATAATAAAATAGAATGTTTGGTTTTGACAGATGGAATAGTAAAACCTAAAAAAGGAGTAAATACACCTAATATTGATTTACCATTGCCTGCGGTTAGTGAAAAGGATAGAGTTTTCATTGATTTTGCTATTCAAAACAAACTAGACTTCATAGCTCATAGCTTTGTTCAACGAGCATCGGATATCCTTGAAATAAAAGAAATATTAGAAAAGGCAGGAAGTCCCATAAAAGTAATTGCTAAAATTGAAAACAAATCGGGGGTCGACAACATCGAGTCGATTCTTGAAGTAAGTGACGGGATTATGGTTGCTCGTGGCGATTTAGGTATTGAAATTGCAGCCGAGAAAATTCCAATTATCCAGCAAGATATTGTACAAAAATGCATTAAACATAAAAAACCCGTAATCATTGCAACTCAAATGCTTCATTCGATGATTTCAAATTACCGCCCAACCCGTGCCGAAATTAGCGATGTTGCAACTGCAATTTTTGAAAGAGCAGATGCTATTATGCTTAGTGGCGAAACTGCTTTTGGAAAATATCCGATTGAAGCAGTGAAAACAATGACTAGAGTTGCTGTAGAGATTGAAAATACATTATCCCATCTTCCTTTCCCAAAAGAAGAAATTGAACCCACCATAACTAGCACACTTTGTAAAGCAGCTATAATGACTGCATCGATGCACGGTATAAAAACTATAATTGCCGATACTACTTCGGGCAGAACCTGTCGATATTTGTCTGCTTTACGTGGGCAAAATGAAATATTTGCTATGTGTTACGATTCAACCGTTATGAGACAATTAAATTTAAGCTTTGGAATTATTGCATTTAATATCAAAACAACCAAATCACGTGATAGATTTTTAAGGGATGCTATTAAAAATGTTGTTCAAAAAAAAGATATTAATTCTAAAGATAAAGTGCTAATATTAGGTGGTAGCTTTGGTCGCGACCATGGTGCAACTTTTATTGAAATTGCTTCACCCGAACAAATACTGAAATCGCCCTGTGAATGACAAGGAAACTTAAAAGATTATTGTCTTTCTTGATAGATAATTACAGGTAAATTAGTTTTATAAACAATATCCCTCGTTTTGTTGGTTCCAAATAATCCTTGAAATAATGATTTGTTTGCTCTTAAAATTGCAATTCTATCAGCATCAACAATATTTGCATAATCATCTAACCCTTGAATAATATCTTTACTAACAATAACTTTACAAATTACTTGCTGATAGTTGGTAAGATTTTTAATTTCTGTTTCTAAACCTTTCATGGTTAAGGTTTCCTTAAAACTTTTATCTGAGGTAACATGAACTACATGAACAAAGGCATCAACACTGCGAGCAATTTTAATTATACTAACGATGTTTTCGATATCTTGTTCGTGATAATTACTCGCATAAATTATATTTTTAGGGTCATTAAAAGGTGCTTCGTTTGGAACAACACAAACCGGACAACTTGATTTATTGATAATTTCAGAAAAGTTTTTACTAATGTCACGATAGTTGTAATCGGCTTGGCTTTTATCACTTAACATAACCATTAACACTTCAGGATCTCGAAGTACTTCGGAAATAACATCAAAAACAAACCCAGTTTTGACACTCATAAATATTTCGGGCAATTCAATGTATTTTGCCCTCAATTTTGCCAACTCTTCCTGAAATCTTTCTTGTGCTTTACCAACTTTATCGTTTAAAACATTTGGAGGTAAAATTATCGGATTTGATTCGTTAATTACAAAATTAACTCCGTATTCAAAACTATCAATAACGTGAATAATTTCAGCCGATGTTTTCATTCGTTTTGCAAGCAAAACACCTGCTTCGATAATTTTAAATGCTTTAGCACCAAAATCAGTTGGGATAATTATACGTTCCATAATGTAGTGTTTTTATTAAAACTATTGACAATCCGATAATTAACATTAAGTAAATTCTCAATTCACAAATTTAGTAAAAAAACAATCGAATTAACAAAATAAAATTTATTATTTTAATTTATCTCAAAAACCACTCATTTATTGATGTTTCATTGATATTATCAGGTGAAATACGTTGTTCAACCATAGTGTTATTTATCAGAAAGATGGCTGGTAGTTTATTGCCAGCAAGAATCAAAAGCTCTTTCTTAGGAAGTTTACTATGGGGTATCAATTCTGATTTTGTTAAAGTATGAAATTGCTTTAAATCAGAATCGTCGCCATTAATAAAAAAATATAACGACCAATTTGGGTGTTCGTTAGATAGAACTTTTAAATTATAACCAGCTACAATACAGTGTGTGCATGATGAACTAAAAAAACCAACTAAATGTTTGCCTTTTGTTAAATCGATTTTTGGTTTTTCAAGTGATGGGTTTTCGTAGATTATTGAAAAATCCATTTTGTATGTCTCTTTCGAAGTTGTTTCATAATTTGTATCCTTAAAAGTAATAGGATTTAATATAAAAGGGAGGCATATAGTTATAATTATTCCCAAAATGATTACTTTGTTTTCGGCTTTAAAATGAATCGATTTATTGTAAAAATACAACAAAACCAATAAAAATAATATAATTAAGTTCTTGAAAATTGATTCAATTGGATTCATAATTAAAAACAACCCAAAGCAATTACAATTTATGTCATTTCCTTGAAATACAATTAACAACACCAGATATATCGAGAAAATAATCAAACTAAAGCCAGCAAGAAATGTAAAAAAACGATGTTTTATGTTTAAAACAAGAAACAATCCCATAAACATTTCAGCACTAATAATAAGCCGTGCAAAAAATGGAGCTAAAAACCAGTTTATAAAACCAGTTTCTACCATTGCAATTTGTAATATTTCAATAGGATATAGTTTAACAAACGCCGAAAAAATAAAAAAAACTCCAACTACTACCGAAATGAATCTAAAAAACCAAACTTTATGTTTCATTTTAATCACGTTTTTATAGCAAAAATATAAATTTAAACCTTTTCATTAACATTTTACAACATTTATCAATTTTAGACATTAAAAATTATTGTATTTTTGCACTTCATTTTTAAAGCGAAATAATTAATGAAAAGAAAAGCAATATTTTTTATCGGGTTTATTTTTTCCATAATTTTCTTTTTATCTTGTTCCAAATATAGAGTATACCATCTCAACGAAACCAATCCATCAATATACAAAAATGGTATTATTTATAACTTGCCACAAACGGCATTTATTGTTGAAGTTGACGTTGAAAAACGCATAAAAATTAAAGGACCTTATGCTGAATTTGCTGAAAAATTATTGGGATTAAAAAATGTAATTGCGTTCAATCAAACTGCTTTCGAAATTAAAAATATTGGAATTAAAACAATGTTGGTGCCCGACACATCGCAATATTATATAATTAAAATCAAATCGTGTTTAAAGAATCATCGTCGTGGTTTATCCAATTCTTTTATTATGGGCGAAAACTTAAATTTAATTTCGCTAAATAAAAACATTCAAATTGACGAGCCTTCAAACAATTTATTTCAAATTAAAACGACATCGCAAACTTACCCAAACTTATTTAAATTATACGCTGATCCCTCGCAAGTTGAAAAAATTGATACAGTCTACGAAACTTACAAATTAGACACTGTAATTATGTCAAAACCTGTAATTAAAAGAACATTGATAACTAAAACGCCTCAACAACGTGCCGAAGAAGCAGCTGATTATATTTTAAAATTTCGCTTAAAACGATTTGAATTAATGAGTGCATACCAAGAAGTTGCATATAGTAAAGAAGCTTTTGAATTTTTAACTTCTGAGTTAGAAAAAACTGAAAACCAATATTTAGAGCTTTTTACTGGTATAACTATGACCGAAGTAACAAAATTTCATTTTTTAGTAATACCCAAATACGAAAATAAAAATAACAATATTAAAATGTTTGGTTTTTCAATGAATAGAGGAATAACAGATACTACCGACGAACAAAGCGAAATTTATTCGTTAAATTTTAACTCAATTGCACCTTCAATGGTTATTGACACACTAATTAAGAATAAAATTAAAAAATCGAACAAAACTGGACTTTATTATCGAATTCCTGAAACTAATATTATCTCTGTTTCAGTTAGTGGCGATATAATTCCTCAATATTATTATTTTCCTATACTGCAATTTGGCAGTGTTATTTCGTTACCAACTTCAATAAAAAATATTGAAATTGATAACAAAACAGGAAATATTAAATTTATACGAAGCCGTTGAAAAATTCACTAAGCAAAAACTTGTCAAGTAATGAATTTGAAACTATCTTTGCCCCAAAAATAAAAATAATAACATAAATCATGGATAAGAATACAGTAATTGGATTAGTGCTAATTTTTGGACTATTTATTGGTTTTAGCATTTGGAATGCTCCAACCGCCGAAGAAAAGGCTGCATTAAAAAAGAAACAAGACTCAATTGTTTTAGCTCAGAAAGAAGAGATAAGAATTAGCGATTCAATTGCAAAAAATGAAAAAAACAACTCAAAAGATAGTATAAATGGAGATAGCAGTAGTACTTTGATTGCTCAAAATCAAAATGGTAATTTTTCAATTGCTGCTAACAGCAAAGAATCGTTTACTATTGTTGAAAATAAATATGCAAAATTCACTTTTTCAAATATAGGAGGGCGAATTTCTGCGGTCGAATTAAAAGGTATAAAAACCTACGATTCAAAACCATTAGTTTTATTTAATTCTGATTCAAATTATTTTGGCGTTTCCTTTTTTTCAAACAGTTTACTCATCGAAACTCAAAAATTATATTTTGACGTTTTTGTTGGAAACAATCAAACAATTGAAACTGGAAAAAATATTGAAGTTGCTGGTAATGATAGTTTAATAGTTCATTGCCGATTGTATCCAAATGGTGTTGATAGCATACTCGATAAAACAAAATATCTCGAATTTGCCTATACAATTTATGGCGAAAACTACATGACAAAGCTTTCGTTAAATATTGTCAATATGAAAAATATCATTCAAGACAATACCACTTCGATGGAGTTGACTTGGAAATCAAAATTACAATGTCTTGAAAAGAGTTATAAAAATGAACATGCAAATACCACAATTTACTTTAAAGATTCGGAAGATGTAGACTATATTTCCGAAACAAAGAGTGAAAAGAAAAATTTCACAACAGGTTTAAAGTGGGTTTCTTTTAAGCAACATTTTTTCAGTAGTACATTAATTGCAAGCGATTTGTTTGAAAGTGGCGAAATTGAAACAAAAGACATTCCTAATAGCGACAAGTATTTAAAAGAGATGAGAGCCAATTTGATTATTCCAATTTCTTCTCTTGACAAATCACAGTTCGATATGACATGGTATTTTGGACCAAATAAATATTCGGTATTACGTGAATTTAACTTGGATTTAGAACGTCAAATTCCTCTTGGTTGGAGTTTTGCACCTATGGCTTGGATTAATCGTTTTGCCGTAATACCAGTATTTAACTGGCTCGAAAATTATGGGTGGAATTATGGAATCATTATACTCATTTTAACCATTTTGTTAAAAATTGTATTACTACCTATTGCTTATAAAACGTATCTTTCATCGGCTAAAATGCGATTATTGAAGCCCGAAATTGAAGAAATTTCGAAACGATATCCTAAATCGGAAGATGCCATGAAAAAACAACAAGCTACCATGGCACTTCAAAAAAAAGCTGGTGTAAATCCTATGGCTGGTTGTATTCCCATGTTGCTACAATTACCAATCTTATTAGCATTATTCCGCTTTTTCCCGGCTTCTTATGAACTTCGTCAACAATCATTTTTATGGGCTGATGATCTTTCGGCTTTCGACTCAATTTACAATTTGCCTTTCGATGTTCCTTTTTATGGCGACCACGTGAGTTTATTTACCATATTAATGACTGCCGCTACTTTACTTTATACTAAATTGAATAACGACATGATGAATACTGGTGCTCAAAATATGAAAGCCATGAAAATCATGATGTACGTTATGCCAATAATGTTCTTAGGGATTTTCAATAACTATGCAGCAGGGTTGAGTTATTACTATTTTTTGGTTAATGTTATTACTTTCTTACAAATGTTTATTTTCCGTTATGTTGTTAACGAAGATAAACTTCACAAGCAAATTGAAGCAAATAAACTTAAACCTGTTAAAAAATCATCGTGGGCAAAACGTTTGGAAGATTTACAAAAACAGCAACAACAAAACGCTAAACGGAAATAAACTACTAATTTCAAAATAAACTATTTATCCCACCATTTGGATATAATATTTTGATTATCAAGACTTACTAACTCGCCTATTTGAGGAGTTAATATTGGGATATTTTTCTCAATTGAAGCCTCATAAACTCTTTTTATTGGTTCATCCCAAGCATGTTTAGCTAACGCAAACTTACCCCAATGACCTGGCAAAAACATTTGAGCTTTTAAATCAATTACCGAGTCTACAACTTCCTCGGGGAAATGATGGATATTGGGCCATTTATAGTTATATTGTCCACATTCCATTAAAGCCAAATCAAAAGGTCCAAATTTTTCGCCAATAGTTTTATAGTGTGAATCTTGACCTGAATCGCCATTTATGAAAATATTGAAGGAAGGAGTTTTTAAAACAAAAGAAACCCATAAAGCTTTGTTACGTTTGAATGACCGGCCTGAAAAATGACGTGCCGGTGTAGCAGTAATTTCAAAATCAGTTTCTAATATCTCGCTTTCAAACCAATCTAATTCAAAAATTTTTTCTCTATCAAATTTCCAATATTCAAAATGTTCACCAGTTCCTAATCCTGTAATCACTTTTTTTATTTTTGGTCGAAGTTTTCGCAATGTGGTAAAATCTAAATGATCCCAATGGTCGTGAGTAATCAGTAAAAAATCAATATCAGGAAAGTCTTCTACAGAGTATGGGTTACTCCCTTTAAAATTTCGAATGGCAATTTTAAAAGGCGAAGCATTTCCATTTAATACTGGGTCAATTAAAAATCGTTTTCCATCTAATTGCAAAAAATACGAAGAGTGCCCAAGCCAAATCAAGCAATTTTTATTAATATCAAGTGTTAACAAGTCGGTTTTTTATGATTTGATTTTTTGGTTAGGTTTAATGTTTTTTGTTTTTGAAAAGATCGACTCTATTATCATTTTTCGCCACGTTACACCTTCAGCAAACATATGTGTGTGTGTTAAATTTTGAAATTGCCCGTTTCTATAATTTGGCGATTTTTGTACAAGTAATAATCGTTCACCTCTAGGATGTTTTCCGAATTTTTTGTGATAAGAATATGGAATTAGAATTAGTAAAGATATTATTATAAGAGTTATTAGCATCAGAATATATTAGTTTATAAAATTATGAAATAAAACATTGGTCATTGTTTTTAGTTCTATTTAATTCCCGAAAATTAATTTTAATTTTTGAAAATTTAACAAAACATGGAAATGAAAGTTGATAAATCATGATTGTATTAGCCTAAAAATGAGTCAATGTTTTTTTTCATATAATAATAATAAATTAAAAAATCGATTTAATACAAATCAATGGATATGTTACTGCAATGATTATTTCGGTTATCTTTTTAATCAATCAGATAATAATAAATTTGCAATTTGCTGTAAAAATACAGTTTTTAACGTTCGATTGTTGATTATTAATTTTAGATGTGGTAGCTCTAATTATAAATAAAAGTAATTTTGCAGAAAATAGAATATATGAGCGAATTGGATAAAGATTTACCAATTGGAGAATTACCCGAAAATGAAGAAACATATTCTAATGGCGATGATTTGCACAAAATATTGCACATCGATAGCATGTTTGAAAATTGGTTTTTAGAATATGCTTCATATACTATACTTGACAGAGCTGTGCCAGAGATTAGTGATGGACTAAAGCCAGTTCAACGACGCATTTTACATTCGATGTGGGAACTTGAAGATGGTCGTTACAATAAAGTTGCGAATCTCATTGGAAACACCATGAAATATCATCCACACGGTGATGCATCTATTGGTGATGCTTTGGTGCAACTTGGACAAAAAGAGCTTTTAATAGATCAGCAAGGAAACTGGGGAAACATTTTAACGGGAGATAGAGCAGCCGCACCCAGGTACATTGAAGCACGATTATCGAAATTTGCATTAGATGTAGTTTTTAATCCAAAAACTACAAAATGGAAACAATCTTATGATGGAAGAAATAAAGAACCCATAGTATTACCCATGAAATTCCCTTTACTTCTTGCACAGGGAGTTGATGGAATTGCAGTTGTATTAGCGTCTAAAATTCTACCACATAACTTTAACGAACTTATTGATGCATCAATTGCTGTATTAAAAAATAAACCATTTGAATTATACCCCGATTTTATAACTGGGGGAATGATTGATGTGGCAAAATACAATGATGGCTTAAGAGGTGGTAAAGTTAGAGTAAGAGCAAAAATTTCAATTTTAGATAAAAAAACATTAGTAATTTCGGAAATACCATTTTCTACAACAACCTCCAGTTTAATTGAATCGATAATTCAAGCAAATGAAAAAGGGAAAATTAAAATTCGCAAAATAGATGATAACACCTCATCGGACGTAGAAATTTTAATCCATTTAACACCTGGTGTTTCGCCCGATCAAACCATTGATGCACTTTATGCCTTTACCGATTGTGAAGTATCCATTTCACCTAACTCATGCGTTATTAAAGAAGGCAAGCCTAACTTTATGTCAATGTCCGACATTCTTCGCGAATCGGTTAAAAACACTACAAACTTATTAAAACTAGAGCTTGAAATTAGATTAAATGAACTTCAAGACCAATGGCACTATTCATCTTTAGAAAAAATATTCATCGAAAAAAAGATTTATCGAGACATTGAAGAATGCGAAACTTGGGAAGCAGTAATTGATGCTATTGATAACGGACTTGAACCATATAAAAAATTGTTTTTCAGAGAAATAGTTCGTGATGACATTATTCGTTTAACAGAGATAAAAATTAAAAGGATTTCAAAATTTGATGGTTTTAAAGCTGATGAGTATATAAAAGGATTAGAGTTTGAAATAGAAGAAGTAAAAACTCATCTCGAAAATTTAATTGATTACACTATAAATTATTATCGTCAAATACAAAAAAAACACGGAAAAGGTCGTGAACGCAAAACCGAGATTCGCAATTTTGAAAATATTGAAGCTCAAATGGTTGCAGTAGCTAATCAAAAACTATATGTTAATAAAGCCGAAGGATTTATTGGGTATGGTTTAAAAAAAGATGAGTTTGTTTGCGATTGCTCCGATATTGATGACATTATTGTTTTTAGAGCAGATGGTAAGTTTGTAGTGGTTAAAATAAACGATAAAGTTTTTGTTGGACAAGATATAATCCATGTTGATGTTTTTAAGCGAAATGACGAAAGAACAATATATAACATGGTTTACTCAGATGGACCTTCGGGATGTGCCATGATTAAACGCTTTGCCGTAATGGGTGTAAATCGTGATAAAGAATATGATTTAACTAAAGGGAAAAAAGGCTCTAAGGTTTTATATTTTTCGGCAAATCCAAATGGAGAATCCGAAATTATTCGTGCATTTTTAAAACCACGTCCAAAACTTAAAAAGTTAAAATTTGATTTTGATTTTGCTAATTTGGCAATAAAAGGAAGAAATTCAATTGGAAATATTTTAAGTAAGAACCCAGTTAAAAAAATTGAATTAATCGAAAAAGGAACTTCAACATTATCAGCCATAGAAGTGTGGTTTGATGAAATTGTGATGCGTCTAAATACTGATAATCGAGGAGTTTCGTTAGGTAAATTTGTGGGTGATGACAGAATTTTGGCAATCTATAAAAATGGCTCATACAAATCATCTACCTTTGATATTTCAAATCATTACGACTCAGGCTTACAATTTATTAAAAAACATAACGATACGCCAATCAGCGTAATTTATAAAGAAATAGACTCACAAAAGGTTTTTGTGAAAAGATTTTTACCCGAAATTAATGATCGACTTAATCTAATTTTACCGGAAGACCCAAACTTGCAATTAATTTCAATTGAAATTGCAAAACGACCAAGAATTGAATATAAATATGAAAATAAAAAAGGCGAAAAATTCGAGGAGGTAATAATACTTGATGAATTTGTCGAAATCATGAGCTCAAAAGCTAAAGGGAAAAGAATTCCTGAAAACATTATAAAATCAATAACATTTATTGACCCGATAGAAGTTGAGGAAGAAATTGTTGATGATACGCTCGACTTGAACGAAAATGAAGAAAATGATTTAGATCCAGAAGTTGAAGAATTATGGGAAAAAGCGGATTCAAATTCGTCTCATAAAAATAGCACACAAACCAAAAATAACGATAACGATGACGTGATTCAAATGTCATTGTTTGAATAACTAAAATTATATATTATGATGGATGGAGTAAAAGTAGTAGAATTAGTTTGTTTATATCACCAATTTTTTTCCGAAACTGGAAGTGATGATATCAAGAAATTCGCCTCTTGGGCATCAAAAAATGCTGCAATTAGCCCTTCTGAAGACATAAGTATGTCGGAGAAAGACATGAATGCATTTATCCTCGATATGCTTAATCGAATTTCAAAATTTCAACGATTGTACAACAAGCACTTTTTTCAAGATTTTAATGTAAAAACATTAGAAGAGTTTTTATTTTTAAAAACCATTTCTAAATTAAATAACCCGGCTAAATCCGAAGTTTATACTGAAAATGTGGTAGAACTCACAACAGGAACAAAAATCATGAAAAGACTTGTTGATTTAAACATGGTTAAAGAATTGGAAGATAATATAGATAAACGAATTAAACGTGTTAAATTAACTCCAAAAGGGAAAAAGGAGGTAGACGAAATAAATAAGCGTTTTAATAATATAGATGATGAAAAGTTAGGTTATATTACGAAGGATCAAAAAGATATATTAATAGAGCTTTTAAATAATATCAATCAATACCATTCCGAAATATACACTCGAAATCCTGAAAATTACGGAAAAGGTAATTATGATGTTTTATAGAAATAATTTCAAATAAATAATATTTTTTTGAACAAAAAACATTGTATATTTGCAATCCAATATTAACAAAAAGCAATAAGTTCATTAATAAATCGGGGTGTGGCGCAGTTGGCTAGCGTACTTGCATGGGGTGCAAGGGGTCGGAAGTTCGAGTCTTCTCACCCCGACAAATCAAAATCTCTTTCACAAAGTGAAAGAGATTTTTTTATGATAGTGCATCAAGCTTGCTTGAAATGCACTATCATAAAAAAATCTAATTTTTCGCAGAAAAATAGATTTTGATTTTAGCCCCACCCATGGAAGTCCGCCGACCGCAGGGA
>CAZFPO010000068.1:0-14948 GCA_964521105.1 uncultured Lentimicrobiaceae bacterium
GATAAATGGCAAAATGGCTTTTTATATAAGCGAATTGATACTTAATCAGAATATGGATAGTGTTTGTCGAGAAAACAAAAAGGTTTAACAAGACAATAAAAAAGAGCATCACTAAAAATGATGCTCTTATAGAAGTTCTTTGATATAAAAATTATTGTGCAATTTGATGAATTTCCAGAGGATGGTGTTCTTTAAATTTTTCTAACCGATACTTTAAATCAGGGAATTGATTTCTGTCAACTAATGAAACACATGCTCTTAAGCCTTCGGTTCGTTTACTGCCTGTTATTCCTAATGAAATTGCACTAATGCCATAATACAAAAATTCTTCTAGTAGGTCTTCACCACTAAAACCCGGATATGATATGGTAAAATAGAATCCATCGGCAATAGGTTCTTCGCCATCGGTATCGTAAACAATATTGAACCCATTATCAACAAACATTTTTTTCATTTCGTGAGCTTTGCTTCCGTATTCTTTAACTTCGTTTAAATAGTTGTATTTTCCTTCGTTGCAAGCTTTTAAAATTGCAGCTAGGGCATATTGTGCCGAGTGAGAAGTTCCGGAGCTTAGAGTGTAAACAGTTCCATAAACCATGGCTCTGCCAAACGAAGGTGTACCAAAGAAGGGTATTAAACCCTCAAAATTTGCATTAAACAAAGCATCAGAAATTACCATAATACCAATTCTTTCGCCAGCATAACTAAATGCTTTAGAACTCGAAATAAACAAAATAAATTTATTGGTGTATTTTGCAACACTAGGCTGAAAAGGAGCAATGCCTGGTTTTGAAATATCTCTTCTAAAATCCATTCCAAAATAGGCTAAATCTTCAATAACAACCACATCATATTTTGTTGCCAATTCGCCAATAATTTTTAGCTCTTTTTCGGTAAAACAAATCCACGCAGGGTTGTTTGGATTTGAATAAATCATCGAATGAATGTTCCCTTTCGATAATATAGATTCTAGTTTTTCTCTTAATTTGTCGCCACGATAGTCGTATACATCAAACGATTCAAAATTTAATCCTAACACTTTATGTTGTTGTTTTTGAACTGGAAAACCTGGGTCGATAAAAAGAGTTGTATTTTTTTGAGGGTTCATTTTCGACAATGTCAGAAAAGATGCAAAACCGCCCATCATTGAACCAACAGTTGGAATACAACTCTGAGGTTTAACATTGATATCGATAAAATTTTTACAAAATTTGGCTGCTTCTTCTTTTAATTCGGGAATACCATCAATATCGGGATAAATGGCGGCAACATTATTTTTTAATGCCTCAATTTGAGCATTTATTCCAATAGATGAGGCTGGGATGCCCGGAATTCCCATTTCCATTCGGATAAATTTTGTTTGGGTTGCATTTTCTATGTCGTTAATTAGTTTTTTAATTTCACGGATAGATGCTTTGCCAATGCACATTATTGGACTTTCCTTAATAATGTTTTGTACAATGTCGTAATTAATTGGAGTGTCTTTCATATCTTATAATAATTTCTTGTTTTTCGTTTTTTATTTGCTTTTAAGAGAGGCTATTGCGAGTATAATTCCAAGTGCAATTCCTAATAATGCAGCAAAAAGTACTCTAAAATGTTCGGGTAAAATAAAAGTTATGGTATGCATGGGTATCCAAAAGAAAGGTATGGTTTTTTTAAAAACAAAATTCCATTGAACGTTCCAATTTAGTTTTGCCATATTTTCGCCAAATTTGATAGGAGTAATTAAAGTGGTTAATTTTCCTTTGTTTTGGTCGATGTGCATGTCGGTAATTTTATGAAGTGTCATCATAAAGGGAGCATAAACCACATTTAAAAAAAAGCTTATACAAAATGCAACTCCTAATTTTTCGACTGAAAAGTCGGGGCTTTTAAATAATTCTATGGCATCATTGAGCCCTGCTTTTGATAAAAAAGCAACAGTTCCACCTCCAAACACATCAAATGCAATTTTTATGGTAATACCAAGTAATCCCCATATAATAGCTCTGGGTATTAGCCCAAAGCCTTTATTCATATAATTTCCGGTTTTTATTCGTGAACCAATTGATTCGCCAAATGTGGCTAAAATGGCAAACTTTATAAAACTTATTAAAAATGCATGTTCGAGGTTAAATGTTAAATACCATTGATATACGCTATCAAATAAAAAAAATGGTAAAAAAAAGATAATTGCTCCGCCAATAACTAAGATGTCTTTTAACTTCATGTTTATTTTCTTGTTTTGGACAAATGTATAAGAATTTTTACAAACAATAAAACTTTTCAAAAAAAAGTTAATGTAATTCAAAAATTGAAGGTTGAGTTTTTAATTTTAGATGAGGTGTTCTATCAATAAAAGAAAAAAAGAGAAATTATTTTCTTACAAAATGAGGCATTTCGTTAGGTATTTCCAACGAAAGCTCAACGAGTCCTGCTTGTATCCCATTTTGAAACCAAGGGCATTGATAAATGAGTTTTTTTATTCCATTTTTTTCGATAGTATATGCATTCATTTTGCCTTCTGTCATCATTTCCATGATTTTTTGTTGAGCTTTTTCGGGATGGCAAGGCATTAAAGAATTTCCAATTAAGGCTTCTCCACCCCATTTTTCAAACGTTTTTTTTGATTTTGTATTCATTGCAATTATTTTCCCATTTAGGTCGCAAACAGTAATTGCAACAGGAAGGTTTTCCATCCACGAGGGATTTTCATTTGACATATTTTCAGTTTTATTTATCCATTAAATTTTTTAGTATGGAGCTAGTGGAAAATCCTTCTACTAGAGGGATTGTAATCACCTCGCCACCTTTTTCTTTAACAATATCGTATCCAACGATTTGCTCGGGGGCATAATCGTTGCCTTTAATTAAAAAATCAGGTTGAACAATTTTAATGAGCTCATAAGGAGTGTCTTCATTAAATAGAATAACAGCATCGATAAATTGAAATGACGCTAACAAAAAAGCCCTAGCGTCTTCCGGATTTATTGGACGAGTTTCACCTTTAATTCGTTTTACCGAATTGTCCGAATTAAGCCCAACAATTAAAATGTCTCCAACGCTTGCAGCTTTTGATAAATAATCGGCATGTCCGATGTGAAGAATGTCGAAACAACCGTTTGTAAAACTTATTTTTTTCTCCTTAAACCTCCAATAAGCTAATTTTTGTATTATTGTTTCGGGAGTGAAGATTTTATTATTAATTGCTGTTTGATGATCCATTTTTATTTTTTGTTACAGAAGCCATGATTAATGAAAATAGTCCTAATAAGATAATGGTTATTGTTTGAATACTCCAACCTACCCATCCGGCAGCATAAGCTACTATAAATGGTGCATCGTAAAGCTTTAAGGTTTCGGCAATAATGGCAGGATAAATTCCAATGCCGCCTTGAACCAACATAAAAGCAATAGTTCCAAAATTAAAGCACGAAAACGCTGCAGATACTGGTAAATGAGATAATCCATCAAAAGCGAAAAACGCAACCAATGTCATTAAAAAATAGGAACCCCAAATTGCTATGGTTAATAATAGAAACAAAATGGGCTGTTCTAATCGTGTTACAGAAGTAATTCCCTCAACAAATCCCCAAAATATTGACTTGAATTTTGTGAAAATGGAAAGGTTATTTAGCCTTTTTCGATAAATGAAAATAAAAATCAGTATTAAAAATCCTATTCCAAAAATTATGTATAAACCAATATTCCCAAGTGCATTTTCGGCTTTACTTTGCATGGGCGAGAGGACGGTTTGTTGGAAATATCCATATAATCGATCAAATTCAATAATGAGTCCAGTAAAAAAAAGAATAATAAAAATAACTAAATCTAACGCTCGTTCGGCAATGATAGTTCCAAACGATTTTTGGAAAGGTATTTTTTCGTATTTCAACAAGAATGAACATCGCAAAACTTCGCCTAAACGAGGCAAGGCTAGGTTTGCAAAATACCCGACCATTACTGCAAAAAAAGAATTTTTAAAACTTGGATTATAACCCATTGGTTTTAAGAGTAAAAGTGAACGGTATGCTCGTGCAAAATGACTTATCAATCCTATTAAAAATGAAAGAAAAAGCCACCAATAGTTGGCGTTTTTAACAGAAATAAAAATTTCATCAATTTGTACTGGTGTGAGTTTTCGGACAAATATCCAAACAAAAAATAATCCAATACTAAGGAATATTGATGCTTTTAAAAGATTTGCAATGTTTTTTTTCAAAAGATATATTTTGTACAAAGTAAATAAAAACTAACTTAACAGGCAAACTTATTTTTATGAATAAAACTAAAAGGGGGAAATTTTTAACATTGATTAAATTATATATTCCAATAAAGGTGGAATTACAAAAAGAAAAAAGAAACGCCAATGACGGCTATTATTGCTCCAATAATTTCGGCAAACTTCACCTTTTCTTTAAAAAGAAAAATTGAAAAAGGGATTATTAGAATTGGGTTTACCGAAGTTATTGTTTGAACTATTCCGGGGTTTGCATATGTGATAGCAAGCATTGAAAAGCTGATTCCTAAAAATGGTCCAAAAAAAGCACCCAACGAAAGAGTTGCAAATGCACTGTGGTTTTTAACAGACGACATTATCGGTTTCCAACGTTTTAAATAAGTGATAAGTATAACGAAACCTAAAATACCCGCAAAAAGTCGAATTTGAGTAGCATGGAAAGGCGAAACTTGGTCGTTTAAACCAGCTTTACTCATTACAAGTCCGGATGCTTGACATACTGCTCCAATGAGAGAATATAAAATGCCTATTGATGAGTATCTTAATCCAATTTTTTGAGTTTTAATTTCGCCAACCACTTTTTCTTTTTTACTGAAAATAACGAGTCCAATTCCCAAGGAGCCAAGAAACATTCCTAATATAGCTAAATAACCCATGGTTTCGTTCAAAAACAAAAAACTTAAAAGCCCAGCCATTGGCGGAGCTAATGTCATCATAAGCAAGGCTACTCGGGGTCCAGTAATTGTAAATGCTTTAAATAAGAAAAGGTCGCCAATAAAAACTCCGATAAATCCTGATAGGAAAAGCCAAAACCAAGAATTAATTGGAACATTTAGAGGAATTGTGTTTTCGAGTGTAATAAAACACCAAATAAACAAAAATGATAATCCAATTATAAGTCGCCAAAAGTTAACTGCTAATGAACCGATTTTTTTTCCTGCAGAAGTAAAAGCCAACGCAGTAAAAGTCCAAAATATTGCGGTAATAATGGCGTAAACTTCTCCTAAATGGGCTTGTATCATTTGTTAATTACTGAAATTGCATTTTTGACTCGTAAAATTGTTTCATCTACACCAATAAAATCAATAATTTCGAATAAATCCGGTCCTTTGGCTGCTCCTACAATTGATAATCTAAGACAATTCATTACGGCACCCATATTATATTCGTTTTTTTGAATGTATTCCATCACTAAATCGTGTGCAATAGTTTTATCAAATGGCTTTATTGAGCTTATTAATTCGGAAATTTCTGTTAATTGGTTTGGAGTATTTTCATTCCACCTTTTTTTAATCACGGATTCGTCGAAATCTTGAGGTGCTTTAAAAAAGAAGGAGCTTTGGGTTATAAAGTCTTTTAAAAATTGACAGCGATCTTTTGTGAGTGAAACAATTAATTCTAGTTTTTCGATAGAAGTATTGATTCCATTTTGAGCAAAAATTGGAAGTAAAAGTTGGGATAGCTCATTATCACTTTTATTGATTAAATATTGATGATTAAACCATCGAGCTTTTTCGAGGTCGAATTTTGCTCCCGATTTACTAATACGGTCAAGAGAGAATAATTCAATAAGCTCTTTCATCGAAAAAATTTCTTTTTCTAACCCAGAGTTCCAGCCTAAAAGAGCCAAAATATTAACAACAGCTTCGGCAAAGTAGCCACTTTCGCGATAACCCGAACTTATTTCGCCCGTTTTTGGGTCTTTCCATTCGGTTGGGAAAACAGGAAATCCTAATCTGTCGCCATCACGTTTTGATAATTTTCCATTTCCATCGGGTTTAAGCAAAAGGGGTAAATGTGCAAATTGAGGCATCGATTTTTCCCAGCCTAAACATTGGTATAAAAAAACGTGTAAAGGGGCTGAGGGTAGCCATTCTTCTCCACGGATAACATGCGTAATTTCCATCAAATAATCATCTACTACGTTAGCTAAATGATACGTTGGCATTCCGTCTGACTTATACAAAACTTTATCATCGAGCGTTGATGTTTTTACTTTAACATTTCCCCTAATTAAATCGGTTAATTGAATTTCGTCATTTTCGGGCATTTTAATTCTAATTACATAGGGCGAATTAGAGTTCAATAATTGTTCCGTCTCATTTTTTGATAGATTTAAGGAGTTTCTTAAATTCAATCGTGTTTTTGAGTCGTATTGAAAAGCTGTTTTGTTTTTTTCGGCTTCTTTTCTTAAATTATCTAATTCTTCGGAAGTATCGAATGCGTAGTAAGCGAAATTATTTTGCAAAAGGTAATCGGCATATTGTTTATACATTTCTTTTCTGTCGGATTGACGATAAGGAGCGTGTTTTCCGCCAATGTGAACCCCTTCGTCGAATTTTATTCCAAGCCATGAAAGCGATTCAATAATATATTGTTCGGCTCCTTCCACAAAACGTGTTTGATCGGTGTCCTCGATGCGAAGGATAAAATCGCCTCCCAATTTACGGGCAAAAAGATAGTTATATAATGCAGTACGAACACCACCAATATGCAAAGGTCCAGTTGGACTAGGTGCAAATCGCACACGAACTTTTGAAGACATAATTATAATTTTTTATTTATTAAAGAAGTGCAAAAGTAGTTTTTTTATCCGAAATGGGATAAAAAATATCTTTCATTTCAATACAAAGAAAGTGGGTTGAACAGACTAAAATTACTAATTTTGAGCTTTGTCGTAATTTACTTCTTGTACCAATTTTCCGGTTTCGTCAAAAATTTTCCAAACGCCTACTTTTTCGCCCATTTTAAACTGACCTTTGTAGAAAATTTGTCCGTTTTCGTACCAAACAGTTTTTTCGCCATCGTCGATGCCATTAACGTAACTACCTTCGCTCCATTTGTTTCCATTTTCGAACCATGCGGTCCATTTTCCGTCGCGTTGTTCGTTTTTGTATGATCCTTCAATTTTTTTCTTCTCGCTGGGCCAGTAAACTATTTCTTTGGCTAACACTTTTTTATCGCCTTCTTTAGCGTAGTATTTTTCAATTTCGGGTTTACCGTTTGGGTATGATTTTTCAACAACTTTTTCGAGTTTAGGTTTACATGCTACAAAAATTAAAGCAATGCAAAGCACTAATAATAAATACTTTTTATGCATTTTTTATTTTGATTTTTTTGATTTTTCGTATTCCTCGTTTAATCCTTTTAAAATATCCATGGTAACTTCAAATTTAGGATTAGCAACAAGTATTCCGCCACCTTTTGTATAGCCTAAAATATAATCGGCGTTATACGTTTTATTGTAGCGAGTAGTGTAATTTATGATTGAGTCGGTAATTTGTTGATGAATTTGAAATTCTAGTGCTGAAATATCATTGGAGTATCTATCGCCAAGAGCCACAATATCGTCTCTTTCTTTCATTAATTTTTTTTCGGCAGCTTGAGCTTGATCGTACGTTATTCTGTTGTTTTGAACGTTGCTTTGATAGTTTGTTAACTTGGTTTGAAAAGCTTTTTGCATAGCCATCACTTCGTTTTCGAGTTTTGTTTTTTTAGTATTTAGCTCATCTTGTAAATCTTTTACCATTAAATAATTGCTAAAAACGGTGTCGGTGTTTATAAAAGCAATTTTTGAGGAGCTGTTTCCAGCAGGAAAATTGTTTTGCGAAAGTTCATCATTTTTTCCATGATGAGTAAAAAACAGAACAATTAATATTATTAGAATTACAATGTTGCCAAAAAAATTAATTTTCGAAAATATAGCATTTTTAGAAGGTTTGATACTAATATTTTTCGAAGATGTTTCGATGGTATTTGGTTCGTTTTGAATATTATCGTCTATCTGATCGTTTTGAGGTTGGTCAAATTCTTTTTCCATAAGTTGATATTAAATTAATTGCCTAATTCTGAGAAAAATTTTATTCTAATTAACCGTATTTCTTCTTCGGTGTATTCGTCCTCGCCAAGTTCAATTAGCGCTTTATCAATTGAATCGGTTTCGGCTTCGCGGAAGTATTCGTAAATTTCTTCAACATGGTATGGGTCGATATACTCTTCGATATAATAATTTAAATCGATTTTTGTTCCTGATGAAACAATACTTTCAATTTCGGTGATAAGCTCGTTTAAAGGGATGCTTTTGGATAGAGCAATGTCTTCCAAAGCAAGTTTACGGTCGATGCTTTGAATGATAAAAACTTTTAATGCCGATTTGTTAACTACCGATTTAACGATTAAATCTTGTGGGCGTTCGATTTCGTTTTCTTCAACGTGTTTTTTAATTAAATTAATAAATGGAGTGGCATATTTTTGTGCTTTACCTTGACCAACACCAATTATTTGAGTCATTTCTTCTAAGGTAGTGGGATATTGAATGCACATATCTTCCAAGGAAGTATCCTGAAAAATGACAAAAGGAGGTAGATTTTCTTTTCGGGAAATGTCTTTTCTTAAATCTTTTAGGAGCGAAAAAAGAGTTTTGTCAACGGCACCACCTTTTGGTCCTCCGGCAATATCTTCAATAATATCGTCGTCTTCCGATTCGGGGTCGTGGTCTTTAACCAACATAACGGGGTATGCTTTTTTTAGAAAGCGTTCGCCTTTAGGAGTGATTTTTAGAATACCGTAGTTTTCAATATCTTTAGTAATTAATTCTTCAATTAATGCTTGACGATATACACCGCCCCAGAACCGTTCGTCAAACTCACTTCCTTCGCCAAATAATTTTAAATCGTTGTGTTTGTATTGTTTAATAGTTGGTGATGCTTTTCCAACAATAACCTGAACTAAGTGTTTTTCTTTAAATTGTTGTTTAGTTTCTTTAATAAGTTCTATTGCCATTTGAACCTGTTCTTGTCCGTCTATTTTTTGTTTTGGGTGTAAGCAGTTATCACAATTTCCGCAATTATCTTCGGCGTAAACTTCGCCAAAATAGTGAAGTAGCAATACACGACGACAAACAGAGGATTCGGCATAAGCAATTGTTTCGGATAGTAATTGTTTTGCAATTTCTTGTTCATTAACGGTTTTGTTTTTCAAGAATTTTTCCATTTTAGCGAGGTCGTCAAAATCGTAAAAAGCTACACACAATCCTTCACCATCATCACGACCCGAACGTCCGGTTTCTTGATAATAACCTTCCAAGCTTTTGGGCATATCGTAGTGAATTACAAACCTTACATCGGGTTTATCAATGCCCATTCCAAAGGCAATGGTTGCTACAATAATGTTTGCTTCCTCCATTAAAAACATGTCTTGGTTTTTAACGCGGGTAGCTGAATCGAGCCCGGCATGATAGGGTAGGGCTTTTATGTTGTTAATTTGTAATGTTTCGGCAAGTTCTTCAACTTGTTTACGACTCATACAATATATAATACCTGATTTGCCCGAATTATTACGGATAAATCTAACAATTTCTCGTTCAATATCTTCTTTGTTTTTTGGTTTTGGACGAACTTCGTAATATAAATTAGGTCTATTAAATGACGATTTATAGGCAACAGCGTCCATCATTGATAAGTTTTTTTGAATATCGTGCTGAACTTTAGGTGTGGCTGTTGCTGTTAATGCCATAATCGGAACATTTTGTCCTATTCCTTCAACAATGGGTCGAATTCGACGATATTCGGGACGGAAATCGTGCCCCCATTCCGAAATACAGTGAGCTTCGTCGATAGCATAAAATGAAATATTAATATCTTTAAAAAAGGCTATATTTTCTTCTTTGGTAAGAGTTTCGGGAGCAACATATAGCAATTTTGTTTTTTGCGATGTAATGTCTTGCTTAACTTGTTTAATTTCACTTTTAGTAAGCGATGAGTTTAAAACATGAGCAATGCCAAGTTCGGAGCCATAATTTCGCAGTGCATCAACTTGATTTTTCATCAAAGCGATTAATGGTGAAATAATAATTGCTGTACCTTCAAGCATTAAAGCTGGAAGTTGATAGCAAAGCGACTTTCCCCCTCCTGTTGGCATGATAACAAAGGTGTCTTTGCCTTCAAGTAAAGTCAAAATAACAGATTCTTGATTGCCTTTAAAGCTTTTAAAGCCAAAAAACTTTTCGAGCATTACGTGCAATTCTTTTGAATTAATTTTAGTCATATAAAATTTATTTCTCTTATGCTTAAGGTTTATTTTTTAAAATTAATACAATTAATTTTATTAATCATTTTTTTATTCCCTTTTTTTATTTTTTTACTTTCAATTTTCAAAATAGATGCAAATGTAGTAATATTTATAACTTATGAACTTCAAATTTCTACTTAAAGTTTTGTTAATCTTTTAATTGAAATCACAAACGTTTTTCGATAGTTTTACCAATCATCAGTAGTATTTGCTTTGGGCTTCATTCCTTCTTTTAAGTTTTTTATTATTTCATTAATTTGTTCATCTACCTCTTTTAAATTATTGTATCGAGTGGGAAACCATTCTTTATTTGTGCTATCAAGCCATGTTTCAATAGGGTTAAAAGCTGTTCCTTTTAATGAGAATCGAGTAAAAGTATAGCGATATTTATTGTCTTTTAAATCGAGTGTTAAATTATAGTTTACCAAACCCGACATGGTTTTTGTGCCATCTTTTGCTGTACCCCAAATTTTAACTCGCGAGGAGCAATGAATAAGTCCCTTTTCCTTATTAGTGCTATCAATTACTTCTGAGGTGTTTTTATATTGTTTTTTTATCCACTCCATGGCTCTGTCAAATAAAATATCTTTAGTGCCCTCAACTTGTACTACTTCGCGATAGGTAATTTGTTTAGTTATAGTGTCGATAGGCATTGTGGGTGGTTCGGGTTGGTTTTTGGTTTTTTGTGCGTAGCTTACAATGCTTATAATTGATGTTAGTGTAGCTAATAAAAAATATTTTTTCATTTGAAAAAGATTTTAATTTAATAATTTATTTTCTATGATATTTTTCAAAACAGTAATCAAGATTTGATTCTGAGTCGTGTTTCCAATTGTTTCCATTAGTTAAATTCCATATTTGGTCGGATATTTCGGGAAAAAATGTGTCGGCTTCAAACTCCATATCAACTCGGGTAATATACATGGTGTCAACGATGTCGATAAATTGACTGTAAATTGAAGCGCCACCAATGATAAAAACTTTTTCTTCATTTTTTACCGAATCTAATAAATCATCTATGTGGTTAAAAATGCTAGCTCCTTCGATTTTTAAGTTTTCGTCATGACTTAACACAATATTTTTTCGATTAGGAAGTGGACGCTTGGGTAGCGAAAACCAAGTATTTTCGCCCATTACAACGGTGTGTCCAAGAGTAAGGCTTTTAAAGTTTTTCAAATCTTCGCTGATATGCCAAAGAAGTTTGTTGTTTTTGCCAATTTCGAGGTTGCGCCCAACGGCAACAATAATAGATAGATTATTCATAAGTTTTTATAGTTAAATCGCAACATCAGCTTTTATGTGAGGATGTGGATCATAATTAATTAAATTAAAATCATCAAATTTAAAATCAAAAATACTCTTTACTTCTGGATTAATTATCATTTGAGGTTGATTTTTTGGAGACCTCGAAAGTTGTAGTTTAGCCTGTTCGATGTGATTTGAATAAAGATGAGCATCGCCCAATGTGTGAATAAATTCTTTTGCTTTTAAACCCGTAACTTGGGCTATCATCATTGTTAATAAGGCATAAGAGGCAATGTTAAAAGGAACACCTAAAAATATATCTGCACTTCGTTGATATAATTGACAGGACAATTCTCCGTTACAAACATAAAATTGAAATAAAATATGACAAGGGGGGAGCTTCATTTCGCTTATTTGAGCAACATTCCAAGCACTAACAATTAAGCGTCTTGAATCGGGATTTGATTTTATTTGATTAATTACGTCTGTAATTTGATCAATATTTCCTCCGTGATAATTGGGCCAGCTACGCCATTGATAACCATATATAGGTCCTAGATTTCCATGTTCATCTTCCCATTCGTCCCAAATACTAACTTTATTTTCTTTTAAATATGCCGTATTAGTGCTTCCTTTTAAAAACCATAATAATTCGTGAATGATAGACCTAAGATGGAGTTTTTTAGTTGTTAAAACAGGAAAGCCCTGAGTTAAATCAAAACGCATTTGATGTCCAAAAACGCTATAAGTTCCTGTTCCTGTACGGTCGGATTTATAGTTTCCATTTTCGAGCACATGTGATAAAAGGTTTAAATAAGTTTGCATATTCCTTTAGATTCGATAGTATTAATAATTTTTAGTACAATAAACAAAAGTAATGTTTTTAATACAATTTTTTATTTTGGACTAAAGTAATATTTTTTTAAATCGGTCAGTAGTGATTTTTTTTATACAACTTAAGTTAAAATAAAAAAATAAGGGTTGGCTATTTAATGTTAGCCAACCCTTCTTTGTAATTATGTAGGGCTAGGTGTATTCTACATCATGCCACCCATGCCACCCATGCCACCCATTCCTGGATTTGGCATTGCAGGTTCATCTTCTTTAATTTCGGCTAATACACATTCGGTAGTTAATAACATTCCAGCAATTGAAGCTGCATTTTCGATAGCTACACGAGCAACCTTAGTTGGGTCAATAACACCAGCTTCTAAAAGGTTTTCATAAACTTCGGTGCGAGCATTAAAACCAAAGTCGTCTTTGCCTTCTTTTACTTTGTTAACTACAACTGAGCCTTCGTGTCCAGTGTTTAAAACAATTTGACGGAGAGGTTCTTCTAATGAGCGACGAACGATATCTATACCGAATTGTTCGTCAACATTGTCGGTTTTAAGTGCATCAACAGCTGAAATTGCACGGATGTACGAAACTCCACCGCCAGGTATAATTCCTTCTTCAATAGCAGCACGAGTTGCATGTAATGCATCGTCAAAACGATCTTTTTTCTCTTTCATTTCAACTTCTGATGCTGCTCCAACATAAATTACAGCAACACCGCCAGCTAATTTAGCCAAACGTTCTTGAAGTTTTTCGCGATCATAATCAGAAGTGGTTTTTTCAATTTGACCCTTCATCATATTAATACGAGCATCAATCGCCGATTTTTCGCCCTTACCACTAACTATTGTTGTATTTTCTTTGTCAACTGTAATTTTTTCTGCTTGTCCTAAGTAAGTAAGTTCAGCATCTTCTAATTTAAATCCTTTTTCTTCGCTGATAACAGTTCCACCAGTTAAAATGGCAATATCTTCAAGCATTTCTTTGCGGCGGTCGCCAAAACCAGGAGCTTTAACGGCTACTATTTTTAATGAACCACGAAGACGATTTACTACAAGGGTAGCTAATGCTTCGCTGTCTAAGTCTTCACTAATTATTAATAATGGACGACCCGTTTGAACTACTTTTTCTAAAATTGGTAAAAATTCTTTCATATTACTGATTTTTTTGTCATAAATTAATATGAAAGGATTTTCGTAAACTGCTTCCATTTTTTCGGCATCGGTAACAAAATAGGGCGAAATATATCCACGGTCGAATTGCATACCTTCAACAACTTTTACGTGTGTTTCGGTTCCTTTTGCTTCTTCGATAGTAATAACACCTTCTTTTTTAACTTTACCCATTGCTTCCGCAATCATTTTTCCAATAAATGAATCGTTGTTTGCCGAAACAGTTGCAACTTGTTCGATTTTTTTGATGTCGTCGCCAATGTGTTTCGAGCGTTTTTTCAAATCTTCTACTACACAGTTAACGGCTTTATCAATTCCTTTTTTAACATCAAGAGGATTTGCTCCTGCAGTAACACTTTTTAAACCGGTATTAAAAATAACTTGGGCTAACAAAGTGGCAGTAGTTGTTCCGTCACCGGCTTGGTCGTTTGTTTTGGAAGCAACTTCTTTAACCATTTGAGCTCCCATGTTTTCAACTGCGTCTTTTAGTTCAATTTCTTTTGCAACGGTTACGCCGTCTTTTGTAACTTGTGGAGCGCCATATTTTTTATCAATAATTACATTACGACCTTTTGGTCCTAAGGTAACTTTTACTGCGTTTGCTAATGTGTCAACACCTTTTTTTAGTCTTTCGCGTGCATCCCAATCGTATAATATTTCTTTTGCCATAGCTTTATTTTTTGAATGTTAAGTTTTTAATTAAATTACTGCATAAATGTCAGATTCTCTCATTATAAGCAAATCTTTACCATCAACATTGACTTCAGTTCCCGAATATTTACCATAAAGAACTTTGTCGCCAACTTTAAGGGTAACAGGTTCATCTTTTTTACCAGGTCCAACCGCTAAAACAGTTCCTTTTTGTGGTTTTTCCTTTGCAGTGTCAGGTATTATAATTCCACCTGATGTTTTTTGTTCTGCAGCAGCAGGCTCTACAATTACTCTGTCTGCTAATGGTTTAATGTTTAATTCTGCCATAAACGTATATTTTTATTGATTTTTAATTTGTATTTTTTTCGACGTCGCTTTGATGTCGAATTTTATGCCAAACGTTTTTTTATGCCATTTTTACAAAATAGAGACTAAAATTGATTTATTAATACATTGTTGTGACATTTTGTCATATTTATTAATAGTCGTGTAAAAAGAAGAACTTTGATTTCCAATTTAAAAAGCTATAAAAAAATAATTACTGTTTTATTAAAACTCTGATAAGCTGTTGTTTATAAATTAGTAATTGGCAACAGAAACTCTATTTTGCAATTAGTAATTTTTTTATGAGTTTAGCTTCATTGTTTTGTAAGTAAACCCAATTTTGTCTGACAATTCGCTCGCCTTTGTAGTGTTGTGATTTGCTTTTAAAATCAGTGCAAACTGAGCGCAATGAAGTTTACTTCAAATGC
>CAZFPO010000069.1:0-14929 GCA_964521105.1 uncultured Lentimicrobiaceae bacterium
TTTGATTGAACTGCAAAGATAAAAAAATTAGGTGAAAGATTGAGTATTCATTTAACAAAAATAGCATAACAATCCTAACAATTAATTATTAATAATTTTATTCTGAATATTTTTTGAAGTCAATCATGTTTTTAACTTTCATTTAACATATTTAAGTGATTTTTTAATTCTAATTTTGCTTTAACAAATGGATAGTCAATTGAAAAGTATATTAGTAATACAAACTGCTTCGATTGGTGATGTTATTTTAATAACGTCGATGCTTGAGAAACTGCATAATCAGTTTCCAGAGTCGAACATTGATGTTTTGATTAAAAAAGAAAATTCGGCATTATTTAATCATCACCCATTTATTAACAATGTCTGGGTTTGGAATAAAAAAGAACATAAATACCGAAATTTAATTGACCTTATTATTCAAATTAGAGCTAAAAAGTACGATTTGGTTGTTAATGTACAGCGTTTTTTCTCGTCAGGATTACTAACTGTATTAAGCAATGCTAAAACGACCATAGGTTTTTCAAAAAATCCATTATCCCCATTTTTCAGCAAGCGGGTAAAACATTCTATTGAAAAATCGGGTTCCATGCATGAAATTGAGAGAAATCATCAATTAATTTTACATTTAACCGACTCAAATGCTGGAAAAGTGAAGCTATATCCATCTCAAAATGACGAAGCGTTAACTTCTATGTATAAAACTAAAGCGTACATTTGTATAGCCCCCGCATCACTGTGGTTTACGAAACAATACCCCGTTGAAAAATGGATTGATTTAGTTACAAAAATCGATAACGATATTTTAATTTACATTGTAGGTGGCAAATCAGATATTGAATTAGCAAACCAAATAATTTCTAAATCAGAACAGCCGAATTGTATAAATTTATGTGGTAAATTTTCATTATTGCAAACCGCTTCGCTGATGCAACATGCCATAATGAATTATGTAAACGACTCTGCTCCTATGCACTTAGCTTCATCGGTAAATGCAAAGGTTTGTGCTATTTTCTGTTCTACTGTTCCTGCCTTTGGATTTGGACCATTATCCGACATTTCAGAAATAATTGAAACCAATGAAAAATTAAATTGTCGCCCTTGTGGTTTACATGGACATAAAACTTGTCCCGAAGGACATTTCAAGTGCGGATACACTATTGAAACTCAAAAATTATTGAATTTAATAAATATATGAACGAAGAAACAACCAAAGAAGTTATTAAGGCATTTGAAGTTATCAAAAAAGATGGCGTATTACTCTATCCCACCGATACCATTTGGGGTATTGGGTGCGATGCGACAAATGTAAAAGCGATTAGCAAAGTATTTAGGATTAAGCAACGCCATGAATCAAAAGCATTGATAATTCTTTTAAACAGTGTTGAATCACTGGAAAAATATGTCAGCAAAGTACCATTAATAGCTTTGGATTTGATTGAGAAAATTGAAAAACCATTAACAGTTATATATCCACGAGCGAAAAACTTACCACAAAGTTTATTATCCGAAGATGGAAGCATTGCCATAAGAATTACAAAAAACGAGTTTTGTTCAAAACTTATACAATTAATGGGTACTCCGTTAGTTTCTACTTCGGCTAATATAAGCGGTGAAGTTTCACCTATTATGTTTAATCAGGTTTCACAGCATATTCTTGACAAAGTGGATTACATTGTAAATCTTTCTAAAAATGAAATAAAAGAAACGAAAGCATCCACCATTATTCGTTTTATTAATGATTTTGAATTTGAAGTGGTAAGAGAATAACGAAAATTCAATTTTTTGATTATATTTGCTCGGAATTTAAAAATAATTACAAACAAAAACTAAAAACTATGTTTAAAAATCACCCAAAAGGATTACTCGCAGCAGCATTAAGTAATATGGGAGAGCGCTTTGGCTACTATATTATGAATGCAGTGCTAACTCTATTTCTTGTTTCTAAATTTGGATTAAGTGATGAAACTGGCACATTAATTTATTCATTTTTTTATGCAGGTATTTACATTCTAAGTTTAGCCGGCGGTTTTATTGCTGACAAAAGAGAGAATTACAAGGGCACAATTATGACAGGTTTGGTTATAATGGCACTTGGTTATGTTGCATTATCGATTCCAATTTTATCAACAGAAGAAAATATTAGTTGGTTATTACCTTTAACTTGTTTGGCTTTATTTTTAATTGCATTCGGAAATGGATTATTCAAAGGCAATCTTCAAGCAATTGTTGGTCAGATGTATGACAACTTTGAAAAAGAAGCTGAAAAGCAAGGACCGGAAGCACTTAAAATTGCAAAAAGCAGAAGAGACTCAGGTTTCCAAATCTTCTATGTTTTCATTAATGTAGGTGGTTTAGTAGCTCCATTCGTGGCTCCATTACTAAGAAGCTGGTGGTTAAAAGTTCATGGTTTTATATATAATTCAGATATTCCTGCACTTTGTCATCAATATTTAAAAGATGGTGTGAATATGGGTGCTGAAAAGATGCAAAATTTTAATGAATTAATTACAAAAGTTGGTGGAGATCCAGCAGGTGATTTAACTGCTTTTTCTACTACATACCTTGACGTTTTTAATACAGGAATACATTACTCATTTATTGCATCGGTTATCGCAATGCTTATTTCTTTGACAATTTTCATATTTACAAAGAAAATATTTCCTAACCCATCAAAAAAATCTGATAAATCTGTTTCAAATTATACTGCTGAAGAGAAAGCAGAAATGGCTAAAGAAATTAAAAAAAGAATGTATGCACTATTTGCTGTACTTGGAATAGTTGTATTTTTCTGGTTTTCATTCCATCAAAATGGGGCTTCATTGTCACTTTTTGCAAGAGATTTTGTAAACACTTCAGTTATCCCCCCAGAAGTATGGCAAGCCGTGAATCCATTTTTTGTAATTGTTTTAACACCAATTATAATGTTAATATTTGGATCACTAAGTAAAAAAGGTAAATATATTTCAACTCCTAAAAAGATTGCCATTGGTATGGGTATTGCCGGTTTAGCTTATCTTTTCTTGGCAGTATTTTCATTTGTGCAAAATTATCCTGCAGCAGCTGAATTTAAAGGAATGGCAGAATCGATGAAGGAAAGTATGAAAGCAGCGCCATGGGTATTGATTGTATTGTATTTCTTTTTAACCGTAGCAGAACTGTTCATCTCTCCGCTAGGATTATCTTTCGTTTCAAAAGTAGCTCCCAAACACTTGCAAGGTTTATGTCAAGGTTTATGGTTAGGTGCTACAGCTATAGGAAATCTTATGCTATGGATTGGACCATTGATGTATAATAAAATTCCTATTTGGCAGTGTTGGACTGTATTCCTAGTTGTTTGCCTGATTTCTATGGGAGTCATGTTTGGAATGTTAAAATGGCTTGAACGTGTAGCCAAATAAATAATTTTACACATAAAAAAAGCTGTCTCGAATGAGGCAGCTTTTTTTTATGTTATGTTTTCGATTAATTCATATTATGAAAAACATTCGTTACATCATCGTCTTCATCAAGCTTATCAATTAATTTTTCAACTTCTGCTCTTTGTTCATCGGTAACCTCTTTTAAATCATTTGGTATACGCTCAAAACTAAACGATTTAATTTCAAAATGATTGTCTTCCAAATATTTTTGAACTGGTCCAAAACTTTGAAAATGAGCATAAATCATTAAGTCATTTTCATCAACAAACATTTCTTCAATATCAAAATCAATTAAATTTAATTCCAAATCTTCTAAATCGATACTAGGATTATAAGCAACTCTAAAACTGCATTTACGGTCGAAAATAAAATCCAGCATTCCTTGAGTACCAAGCGAACCATTGTATTTGTTTAAAATACTTCGAACATTTGCAACAGTTCTGGTCGTGTTGTCGGTTGCGGTTTCAATTACCAGTGCAATGCCATGAGGAGCATATGCCTCGTAAACAACTTCTTTATAATCTTTAGTGTCCTTTTCGGTAGCTCTTTTAATTGCCTTTTCTACGTTTTCTTTCGGCATATTTTCGCTACGTGCATTCTGGATTAATAAACGAAGTTTGGCATTAACACTAGGATCAGAACCACCGGTTTTTGCTGCCATCGTTATTTCGCGTGATAGACGGGTAAATACTTTTGCCATATTTCCCCATCGTTTAAATTTTCGTGCTTTTCGGAATTCAAATGCGCGTCCCATAATATTTAGTTTTTTTTTGCAAACCTACAAAAAAAAATGTTTGTTGCCTTTTTTTAGTATTTTTGTTTTTGATTTTTTTATCATTTATTTTATAAAATGTTTTCTAAAATTAATATTATGAACAGAAAATTACTTATTTCAGTTTTTACACTACTCCTTGTTTTTTCATCATGTAAGGAATTACAACAATTAGCTAATATGGCTAAATGCGAGTTTAAATTAAAGTCGGTTGAAAATATTCAATTAGCTGGTTTAAATATCCAAAATATTTCAAATGTTAGTCAGTTTGGAGTGGCAGATTTAGCTAAGTTAACTACTGCTTTTTTAACTAACGAGTTTCCCTTAAATTTTAAATTAAATATGGATGTTAATAACCCAAATCCAACAGCAGCAGCCTTAACAGCTTTGGATTGGATTTTATTTATTGATGATATCCAAATGACAAATGGTATTCTAAACCAAAAATTTACTGTTCCGGCTAACGGAAATACGACTATACCCATGTTGTTAAACTTTGACTTAAAAAAAGTATTAAGCGGAAAATCAAAAGATGCCCTTATTAACTTTGCTCTTAATTTAGCCGGACAAAATGGAAAGCCAACCCGATTGATGCTTAAAGCTAAACCCACTGTAAACGTTGGAGGAATTGCACTTCAATACCCAAGTTACCTATCCGTAAAAACAGACTATACCTCAAAATAATTTTTTTTAACAAAAAACTCTCCTATTATGATTCAACGAATTCAGACTATTTATTTGTTTATCAATGTTTTATTTTATACAATTTTGCTATTTGTTCCAATTGCTAACATTGGAAATGAATACGTAATGAGCATGTGGACTTTAACGGACACAAATGGAATCACTTTATCTCCTACTTATTATTTAGGATTAATTGCTTTGGCTATTATTGTTATTTCTCTGATAGCTATTTTATCATTTAAAAAACGTCCAAATCAAAACAAGCTTTGTGTTAGTCTTGTAATAATTATAATGTTTTTTGTGATTTTGTTATTTTTTATTTATCCCGAATTTTTGATAAAACAGTTTGTAAGTGATGCAACTCCTATGAATTTTTCGTTGTGGACAATATTATCCGTAATTCCGTTGGCTACTACTCTATTAGCCAATAAAGCCATTTTAAAAGACGAAAAAAAAGTAAGAGAATCAGACAGGCTTAGGTAATTTGACCTTATGAAAATTCCATCTATCCAACAAATACGAGCACTTGATTTATACACCATTGAGAATGAACCAATAAAGTCGATTGATTTAATGGAACGTGCTGCAAGGGCTTGCTCCAATTGGATAAAAGAAAGATATTCAATCGATACTGAATTTACCATTATTTGCGGAAGTGGCAATAACGGTGGCGATGGTTTTGCCATTGCACGACATTTAATCGAATCGGGATTCAAGCTTACTTCGTTTTTCCATAATGCTAATAATCAACAAAGTAAGGAATGTAAAATCAATTTTGAACGTTTAAAGGAAAAATCTGAACAAATATTTGAAATTGTCGAAGATAAACGAATTGAATTTAATTCAAAAAGCATAATTATTGATGCACTTTTTGGTTCGGGGTTAAACAAAAAACCAGAAGGAATTTTTGCATCTATCATAAAATCAATAAACGAAGCAAATACAATAGTTATATCCATCGATATGCCTTCGGGTTTATATGCTGATACCATTTCAGAACACATTGATACAATTGTCAAATCAACGTATACATTAAGTTTTGAATACCCAAAACGAGCATTTTTGATGTCCGAAAATCAAGATTTTGTGGGTGATTGGTCAATAATTCCAATACAACTCCTCTCCGACTATTTACAAAACGAATCTATTCCTTATAATTTTTCACTTTTAGCCGACATTCAGCTGTTATTGCAAAACAGAAAAAAATTTTCGCACAAAGGAACTTTTGGTAAAGCGTTGCTAATAGCAGGAAAATACGGAATGGCAGGTGCTGCAGTTCTCGCTTCCAAAGCATGTTTAAAAACGGGAGTTGGACTATTGAGTGTTCATATACCAAAATCTATTGTCGAAATTCTTCAAATTACAAACCCTGAAGCAATAATTAGTTTTGATGAAGAAGAAGATGTTTTTTCTTCTATACCATACAAAAATCTTGAATCATATAATGCCATTGCTATTGGTCCAGGCATTGGAACAAACGAAAAAACAGCTACTGGGCTAAAAATGCTTATTCAAAATTATAACAATCCCATTATTTTTGATGCCGATGCTATAAACATTTTGTCGGAGAATAAAACATGGCTCGAATTTATTCCTAAACATTCGATATTTACACCACATGTGAAGGAATTCGACCACTTAACTCAACGTCATGACGATTCGTTTTCTCGATTAGAGAGTTTAACACAATTTTCCATTAAATATCGATGTATTTGTGTATTAAAAGGAGCACACACAGCCATTGCATTACCTAACGGAGAAATTTATTTTAATTCAACAGGCAATAGTGGACTTGCAACAGGCGGTAGTGGCGATGTTCTTACAGGTATTATGTTAGCCCTTTTAGCTCAATCTTATTCGCCTGATAAAGCAGCAATTTTAGGCGTTTATTTGCATGGATTAGCTGCTGACATAGCTATTAGTGAAAATGAATCACCCGAAAGTTTAATACCTTCTGATGTAATAAATCATTTAGGTAGGGCATTTAATTATATTCGTAATTATAAACGAATGTGATATAGTTTTTCTAAATCTAAAGGATTTATTTGTAAAAAACTACAACACTTCATCAATTATTTCTTTTTTTTGTTTAACAACAGCCTTCGATTTCCAATTACCTGTTTTGTAATAAATAAATGAAGCTAAAAATCCTAGGAACCAGGCAATAGGAATCGACCACCAAATACCTTCAATTCCTATATGGTGCGATAAATACCAAGCCACAGGAATTCGAATCAACCAAAGCGAAAAAAGAGTAATAAACATAGGAACAACAGTATCTCCTGCCCCTCGTAAAACCCCAGCATAGGCAAACATTAACGAAAAGAATAAATAAAATATACAAACAATTTGTAAATACTTAGCACCAATTTCAATTACTGCTGAATCTGTTGTAAAAACCTCCATTAAGCTATGAGCAAAAATGGCAACAAAAATTGTTACTAAAATTGAAATAATGGATACCATAATGACCGTAGCACGTAAACCCTTTTTAACTCTTAAAATATTACCAGCACCAATATTTTGTCCTACAAATGCCGATAAAGCAATCGAAAAATTCATGGCGGGTAGCGAAGCAAAAGAATCGATTCGACCAGCAACCGTGTACGCTGCCATTGCATCGGTTCCAAATTGATTAACAATTCGTAAAAGAGCCACCATGCCTAAAGCAACGAAAATCTGCTGCATTCCCGAAGGCAACCCTATACGTAAACTTTGTTTAAATATAAACCAATCGAATTTTGTGGGTATTAAACTAACTTTTAAAATTTCGTGGGTACGATTTAAATAAATTACACTTATAATAAATCCAATAATTTGTGATCCAATGGTAGCAAAAGCAGCCCCTTCAATTCCCATGTTAAAACCAACAATTAAAATTAGCTCCATAATGATATTTAATACAGAAGTTAATATCAAAAAGTATAGTGGAGTTTTTGAATCGCCCATTCCACGTAAAATTGCCATGGCTCCATTAAATCCAGCCGTAAAAACAATGCCTGTTAAATATATCCGTATGTATAAAACGGCTTCTGGAAGCACTTCAGCATCAAGTTGTAAAAATGAAAATATAGTAGGTGCTAAAATAATTCCTATTACAGATAATATAAATGATGATCCAAACAAAAATACAAATGCTGTATCAATTGCTTTCTTAACATTTAACATGTCTTTAGCCCCAAAATATTGAGATATTACTATGGAAATTCCACCGGATATACCAATTACCAACGATATTAATGCAAAAATTACGGGAAAAGATGTCCCAATGGCAGCTAATGCTCCCTTTCCAACATAATTTCCAACGATAACCGAATCTACTAATGTATTAAATATTTGAAAAAAATTACCGATAAGCATCGGTATTGCAAAAAATAGAATTCGCTTCGCTTCGTTTCCCTGAGTTAAATCTCTCATCAATAAATATTAAGTCTGCAAAATTAGTTTTTATTTTATCGATACTTAAATAATTATGTTTTTTTTTATCTATCAAATAAAACCTATTAACTGCCATTATGACACAACCACCTTTATCACCTATGCCATATTGACATGAGCTCGAAAATCTAACTTATTGAATTTCAATAGTAATCAAATTTATGGCACACAGATTGAAAAGCGAAATGAAAAACAATTAAAAAATAGGAGATAAAAAAATGAATACAATTATCAAAAAAAACCTTGAAAATCCTTTTCGTTTATTAGACGAAATATTTAACGAAAATCGTAATCAAACAAAAAATGCATTTTTGAGCGAAAATCACAATGGTAACATGCCTCGTGTAAACATTATGGAAGAAGAAAATCATTTTTTAATAGAGATGGCTGTTCCTGGTTTAGATAAAACCGATTTACAAATTCAATTGGAACAAAATGTATTAAACATAAAATCGAATAAAGAATCGGAACAACTCCAGTACACTCATTATGAATACAGTTACGATACTTTTTCCCGAAAATTCATTCTTCCAAAGGAAGTGGATACGGACAAAATTAATGCAGAATGTAAAAATGGCATATTAAAAATTTCTATTCCCAAAAAAGAAAAAGAAATTTTGAAAAACAAAGAAATAAAAATATCATAAATTAATTAAATTAATGGAGGACAAAACTATGTTAGTACGTTACGAAAACAAACCGGTAATGCCAAACTTGTTCGACGAATTTTTCGGACGTGGCTTAATGAGCGAAATCTACAATCGAAGCTTATTTTCGAGTATGCCTTCGGCAAACATCGTGGAAGAAAAAGAAAAATTCATCATTGAATTAGCTGCTCCCGGATTAGAAAAAGAGGACTTTAAAATCAATGTTGAAGAAAAAATTCTAAGTATTTCAGTCGAAAAAGAGGATGTTAAAGAAGATGAAAATAGTAAATATTCAAAAAGAGAATTTTCTTATTCTACATTTAATAGAAGTTTCAATTTACCCGATTCAATTCACATCGACAAAATTGAAGCCGAATACAAAAAAGGTATTTTAAGTGTTCACCTTCCTAAAAAAGAAGAAGCTATTGTTAAACCAGCTCGAGAAATTAAAATTTCATAAATATCATTTTAACAAACTTAAAAGGACTGAGTTAAAAATTCAGTCCTTTTTTTTCTTGACTTCGACACTTTTTTTAAGCTATTTTACAATTTACACATAATCTATTAAATACTATTTTCTATTCGTCTGAATAGATGAATCGATTTTTTTTAATCCATAAAAAAATATCAGATGAATCGATTTTGTAATAAAATTTGCAGCATTATATAAATTTTTCTCACCACTTTTTGTCTTGATACAAAAAGTTGCAAAAAAATCAAGAGCGTAATATTGGCAATCCTCCCTCTCTGAGTTTCATTTACAAATCTAAGAAAAGTCGGTTTCGGTTTTCACCGAAACGATGCTGAAGCACTTTTTAAGATTTGTAACAATTCAACTCATTCACGCCCACGTCACGCCGCCACAATTACGCTCATTGCCACCGCACGAGTTTAGAGGGTTTAGTGTTTTTAGATTTTAGCGGTATCAGTCCGTTATATTTCGACCAGCTCGAGAAATTAAAATTTCATAAATATCATTTTAACAAACTTAAAAGGACTGAGTTAAAAATTCAGTCCTTTTTTTCGTTAAAATATAATTTTAAACATTTTTACAATTATTTGAGAAATTCAAATTTTGCAACATACACTATAATTTGTAATTTAGCACTTTATTTTGATTCATTTATGAAATTACTGATTTTTATCATTGTAGTATATATCGTTTTTCGATTAAGTGCTCGATATCTATTCCCATACTTACTAAAAAGGTATGTAAAAAAAATGCAATCTCGATTTCACGAACAAAATGGCGGCACTCCCCCGCCGCAAAATGAAAATTCAACAAAAAACAAATCAAAAGTAACTATAAATTATCCTGGTCGTAAAAAACATTTCGATATCGAAAATATCGATTATACCGACTATGAAGAAGTTAATGAAAACGAAATGTCTAACAAACAATAAAAAGCCAAAATGAAAAACAAATTAAAATTTGAATCGTTTCAACATGTAATTGTTGTTTTTGTATTTATTGCCATCTGTTTAGCTTACTTTTATCCTCTGTTGCAAAACAAAGACCTTGTGCAATCGGATATGGTTAATGTTCAAGGGATGTCGAAAGAACTCAAAGATTATCACCAAAAAACGGGAGAATATGCTCAATGGACTAATGCAATGTTTGGAGGAATGCCAGCTTATCAAATTTATGGAGCTCCCCCATCGAACATCTATTTTTATATTGGTCAAATTATTCAAAAACCATTTTCATATACTTCGTTTGCTATCATTTTAATGGCTTTAATTTGTTTTTACATTTTACTAATTACTTTAGGAGTTAGCTCATGGCTGGCTGCAATTGGGGCATTTGCTTATGCGTTTGGCTCATATAACTTTATTATTATCGACGCCGGTCATATCACAAAAGCATACGCTATTGCATCACTTCCACTTGTAATAGCAGGTTTTATTACTATTTTTAATAAAAAATATATTGGTGGTGGATTATTATTAGCGATTGGTTTAGGATTAAATATTGCTCAAAGTCATTTTCAAATAACTTACTATATTTTATTAGCCATTGGAATTTATTTGATTGTAGAATTTATTTATTCTATAAAAGAAAAATTATTAATGCATTTTGCTAAATCAATGGCTGTAATTTTTATTGCCACGATATTAGCTTTACTCCCAAATTTATATGAACTTTATAAAACCTATGATTATGGCAACGAAAGCATGCGTGGTCCGAGCGAGCTTACTTTAGATAATAGCCGAAATAATCAAGGTTTAGACAAAGATTATGCGTTTGGGTGGAGTTATGGAAAAATGGAAAGTTTAACATTACTGATTCCAAATATTTACGGTGGAAGCTCACACTACGAACTTTCCAAATCATCAAATCTTTATCAAGAATTAATCGACAAAGGAGTGCCCGAATGGGATGCTCGAAAAGCAATTGAAGCAGTTCCAACCTATTGGGGAGCCCAACCGTTCACATCTGGGCCTGTTTATATTGGCGCTATTATTTGTTTTCTCTTTGTCTTAGGGCTAGTTCTGGTTAAAGGTCGCATGAAGTGGTGGTTGCTTTCGGTTGCTGTTTTAGGATTAATTTTGTCGTGGGGTAAAAATTTCCCAATGATAAATTATTTCTTTTTCGATTTTCTACCTGGGTACAACAAATTCCGAACTGTAAGTATGATTTTAGTTCTGCCATGTTTTGCAATGGCATTATTAGGCATTTTAGCTTTAAAAGAGATAATTACTGGAAATAATTCTAAGGAAAATGTTAAAAAAGCTATGATAATAGCAGGTGGAGCCACCGGTGGACTTTCGTTGCTATTTGCACTTTTAGGAGCTGGTATGTTTAATTTTGCTGGAATAAACGACCAAGCAATGATTACTCAAGGTTTTCCACAATGGTATTTAGATGCAATTGTAGCCGATCGTATTTCGATGTTTAGATGGGATGCTTTCCGCTCGTTTTTATATGTTGCCTTAGCTTTTGGAGCAATTTGGTTTTATATTTCTAACAAAATAAAAACTCAGTATTTACTTCTAGCACTTAGCTTGTTAATTGTTGTTGATTTATACATGGTGGATAAACGCTTTTTAAATTACGAAGATTTTGAGCCTAAACCAAAAATTGCAAGAGTCATTTCAGCTAGCGAAAACGATGTAGCGATAATGGATGACAAAGACTTAGGATATAGAGTTTTTAATGCCGCTGGTAATCCTTTTAATGATGCTCGAACATCCTATTTTCACCATTCAATTGGTGGTTATCATGGGGCAAAACTACGCCGTTATCAAGATGTAATTGAAACACAATTCTCGAAAGGGATTAATGTAAAAGTATTGAACATGCTCAATACCCGATACTTTATTGCCCCTTCGGAAGGTGGTCGTCCAATCGTTCAACGGAACACAGCCGCTTTAGGAAATGCTTGGTTTGTCGACACCTTGAAAATTGTTGAAAATGCCGATGCCGAATTAGCCGCATTAAGCACATTCGAACCCGCTACTACGGCTATTGTTGATAAACGATTTGAAGATTTTACCAAAACTTGGAGTAAATCTAAAGACTCATTATCCACCATTAAACTCACCGAATATGCACCCGGAAAACTTACCTATATTGTTGATGCTAAACAAAATGAATTAGCCGTTTTCTCTGAAATTTATTATCCAAAATATTGGAATATTACTATTGATGGTCAAAAAGCCGAAATGTTTCGTGCGAACTATATTTTACGATCGATGATTGTTCCAAAAGGAACACATACCATCGAATTCAAATTTATTCCAACCCCATGGAATATTGCGAACAAGGTTTCATTGTATAGTTCTTTCCTTATTGGATTAATTATTCTTGGATATTTTGGATGGGTCGTTTATTCTTTAAAAAGAAGAAAAGAGTAAATAAATTTACTTTTACCAATGAAAAAGAGGCTTAAAGGTCTCTTTTTTTTTGTTTTGAATAAATATTATTTATTGATAATCGATAATTGAAAAGCTCAGAGATACATGGTAATTATCCGGAAAACCTATTTTACGCACCTCACAGAATAACCTGAATTTTTATTTACCTTATTTTGATAAACGGAGCTGTTTTCAAACAATAAATTTCTATTCCAAGCACTAATCCCATTAATCTGGCTTGAAGTCCACCACCCTCCTACTTTTCGGATATTTTGAAAATCTCCTTTTTCACTTCTATAGCCACTTGCAATTGCCGAAAATCCCAAATTATTTTTTCCCCCAGAATTATATTTATACCAACCTGATTTTGATTTTAACATACTACCTGCTACCACCCTTCCACCACAATATTCTTCAAGCATATTCCAATCTTCATCAGTCGAAAGATGCCAACCCTTTGGACAAACCTCGTTAGCCGTTTGCCAATCGTATAAATAGCCATACTTAGAAACCATAGAATCATTATTATTATACGCCCAATAATTTCCATCTTCTGGTTTAAACCTTAAATTTTCGGCAAACCAATAATTCTTTCCAATTTTAACAACTTTGTATGTTTGTTCATCTCTATTATCCGTAAAATACAAAAAATCAGACTTATAACCCGAAAATGGCTCTATATCATCCTCTGAATTTACAAAAATACTATCCATTTTACGCACCGAAAACTCGGATTCTAATAAAATCAACTTTGATAAAATGAGACTACTATATTTGCCATTTGGATATTTAGTCAAAAAATCATTGTATGCATCCACCGTATTGCTATTATTTGCATACATCAAATTACTATATTCACTATTTGAAGTGTCAATTATTGAAAATTGAGGTGGCTTAATTTCAAATTTTAGCTGATTTGTGATAACGGAAATTATTTTATGCTTTTCTTCTCTCGAAAAATATTTATTAGAAATCCCGATGAACACAAAAATAATTACGATAACAAAAAGTAAAAACAATAATATCTTCCATAATTTCTTTTTGTTTGAGATGACCATAAAACGATGTTTATAAAAATATTAAAGTAAAATTAAGTTTTGATTTAATTTGTAACAAATTTAATCAAATATTAATAATTACAAAAAAATTGTTTTATGTATACTCACCATCATTGATTTTTGAAACTTTAAATCAATATCATAAAATTTACTTTAAGAAACCAGAAACTTAATTCCATTAAAAAAAAATAAAAATATCTTAAAATAAAGGAGAGTTTAGTTTCAAAAGAAAGCAAGATGGGTTATTCTTAAATTTGAATATACTTGTTGTTAACAATACTAACAGGTGTCCTGAAAAAATGAGTTTATTTATTATATTTGTAGTAATTAAAATTATGCTTGCAAAAAATCAAAAAATATAATAGCAAACGTATGACAAGTAAGCTAATCATTTTTCTAATATTAATTTTAAGCTTCAACAATGTCTATTGTCAAGACAGCACTATCATTAGTGTTTACTTTCTTTATGGCTCTAAACCAGCAAAAGGATATAAAAAAACAGAATTTCACAGACTTGGTGGAATTCATGGTGGTCATGTAACCTTATGCCTCGACTCACAAGCAATAGGATTTTTCCCATATGGAAGACTTCATATTTTCCCTCGAGAGAAAAACCTCCATAGCATGTATTTGCCAATGCCTTTAGAAGATTTTCTATCCGACACCATCGAAGAAAAGTACACTTCATTCCACATGGCCATTTCTGATTCACAATACGTTAAACTAAAGGAAATCATCCATAATTATGTTTCGGTAAAAACGCCATACGATTATGCATTTTTCGGTTTGAGATGCGCTTCAGCTACGTATGACATCTTGAGTCAAATTGGAATTGTAGAAAAAAAATCAAAATTCAATAATATCTTTTCGAATTTTTATCCTAAAAAATTTAGAAAAAAGATGTTCAAAGTAGCCCAAAAAAATAATTACAAGGTTATAAGTTCAACCGGAAGCTCGAGACGAAAATGGGAAAAAGACTGAGAAAATTTCATCATTTAAAAACACTATTGTCCGATAAAAAATCAAAAACGCTTTAATCCAATTGCAACTAGC
>CAZFPO010000070.1:0-14697 GCA_964521105.1 uncultured Lentimicrobiaceae bacterium
ATTTTAGTTAATATATTAATTGATATTTCAATTGTTGAATTGCAAAGATAAAAATGTTTTACAAATAAGTTTCGTTTTTTTTTTAAATTATTTTATTAATATTTGATTAATCGTTTTAGTTTTTTATCAATTATAATGTTGTTAAACGAAAATAATAATTTTGTAGTGGTTAATAAACACATATTGATTTTGAAAACTGCTTCCTCAAGATATTGAAGAAATTTCTCGTCTAAGTATTGATTGTCAGTTATTTGATATTTTTTTTTGTAATCATCAAATTTTATAAGCAGGTGTTACTTTTTCTGCTTTTTAGTTTTTTATCATTTTTTATTTTCAAGAAAAATTCGTTTAACAATAATTTTAAACTGCATTATTTTATTTGTGTTAATTTATCATTATCTTATTGTTAATTCGACCGTATTACGTTTTAAGTTAGGGTTTTAATTAAACACAATCAGCAAATTTGTGTTTAATAAAAAACAATTGAAATGCAAATTACCGAAGAACTAATTTTATGGTATACATTAAACAAGCGAAATCTGCCTTGGCGAGAAATAAATGACCCATACAAAATTTGGGTTTCTGAAATTATATTACAACAAACCCGTATTGAACAAGGATTACCCTATTATCATCGTTTTGTTGAGCGATTTCCATCTGTTGAAATTCTTGAAAAAGCAAAAATTAACGACATCCTTTCAGTTTGGCAAGGATTGGGTTATTATAGCAGAGCCCGCAATATGCATATTGCTGCTAAACAGATTGTTGAAGAATATTATGGTGTTTTTCCGCATCAGTATAATGATATATTAAAATTAAAAGGAGTGGGAAAATACACAGCCGCAGCCATTGCATCGTTTGCATTTAAACAATATAAACCAGTAATTGATGGAAATGTAATTAGAATCATAACTAGAATTTATGGACTCTATGAAAATTCTAAATCGGTACAAACACTAAAAAAAATAGAGGATATTTTAAGCGAAAAGATAATTGAAACTGAATCGCCCGATATTTTTAATCAAGCTATCATGGAATTTGGTCAACAAGTATGTTTGCCAATAAATCCAAATTGCATCAATTGTATTTTTAAAAAATCGTGCAAAGCCCTAAATGAGAATAAAGTTTTAGAAACTCCTAAAATATTTCAAAAGAAAGAAAAAAAAGAGCGATACTTTAATTACCTGATTGTATTAAACAATGGATATACTTTTATTAAAAAAAGGCAAAAAAAAGATATTTGGGAGGAGCTTTATGAATTTCCGTTGCTTGAACAAAAAAATGTAACTAAGGAAATATTACTTAATCATTTTGGGTTAATTAATTATCTTTTATCTAACGTTCATAAAAGCAAAATTACAAAACACACTTTATCACATCAAAACATTAACACCATTTTTTGGACACTATCGGTAACAAGTGAAAATGAGTTAATTTATTTAAAAAAAAATTATTTAATGGTGGAGTTTAAAAAAATATCGGAATATCCATTTTCTATTTTAATTACCAAATATATAGCTCAAATTACAATCGAAGACTAACTTTTTCAATTTTACTAATAAGTTTCAAAAAAACCAATGGTTACACAATTATCTAATGTTTAATTGCGTTATATTTTTAATTAACTTAAAACAAACGCCATGGAAGCAAAAAAATCACCCAAAGCAAACATTGACAATTATAAACCAGTTTTTTTAAAAGCAGGTGTTTTGTTTGCACTCGCCTTAGTTTTGTTTGCCTTTGAATGGAAAACTTACAGTGGTTCGGAAAACTTATTAGGCGAGAATAACGGTAATTATGTACCAACCGAGGTAATAATACCAACAACTCCACCTAAACCGCCCGATAAACCAATTACTGAAAGACCAGTTAGTACAGCAATCATCCACATTGTTGAAATTGGAGGAATTGACATTACCGGTTCGTTTGAACCCGACGACACCACTACCTATATAACTCCTATTGCACCTCCCGATGAAGTAGACGATATTGATGTAACACCATTAATTTTTGCCGAAGAAATGCCAGTTTATCCTGGTGGTGAAGATGCTCTTTTTTCATATATTCGTGAAAATATTAAATACCCTCGAGAATCGATCGAAATAAATAGTCAGGGAACAGTATATGTAACTTTTGTAGTTGAACGAGATGGTCGATTAACCGATATATCCATTTTAAGAAGTGTAGATACTTATTTAGACAGGGAGGCGTTGCGGGTTATTTCACAAATGCCAAAATGGAAACCAGGCTATCAACGAGGAAAAGCTGTTCGTGTTCAATTTAACTTGCCCATAAAATTTGAATTAAGACAATAGTTATAAATTAAAATTCAAGTAAAGCCTCATATATTGAGGCTTTTCTTTTTTTACTATTACACAAATTGTTTTTGTATATTTACTGCTTGAAAACGAAAAAAACAAAATATGAAAGATTTAAAGAATTACATTTCGGATAATAAAGAACGGTTTTTGAGTGAACTTTTCGAGTTAATTCGGATACCCTCGGTAAGTGCAAAAAGTGAACACAAAGAGGATATGGTAAAAACTGCTGAACACTTAAAAAAAACATTAATTTTAGCGGGTGTTGATAAAGCTGAGGTTATGCCCACGGAAGGCAATCCGGTGGTTTATGCTGAAAAGATTATGGGCAAAAATTTACCCACAGTAATTGTGTATGGACATTACGATGTTATGCCAGCCGAACCATTCGAATTATGGAAGAGTCCTCCGTTTGAACCCGAAATTAGAGATGGCAAAATTTGGGCTCGAGGAGCCGATGATGACAAAGGTCAATCGTTTATGCATATTAAAGCTTTTGAATACCTTGTTAAAACAAATCAACTTCCATGCAATGTTAAATTTATGATTGAAGGTGAAGAGGAAGTTGGTTCTCCAAGTTTAGGAAAATGGTGTGCTGACAATAAAGAGATGTTAAAGGGAGATATTATTTTGGTTTCTGATACTGGAATGATTTCACCCGATACACCAAGTATCACAACCGGATTAAGAGGATTATCATATTGGCAAGTTGAAGTAACCGGACCTAATCGCGATTTACATAGTGGTTTATTTGGTGGAGCCGTAGCAAACCCAATTAATGTTTTATGTAAAATGATTGCACAAATGCAAGATGAAAACGGAAAAATTACGATTCCAGGTTTTTACGATGATGTAATTGTAATTTCAGATGAGGAAAGAGAATTATTAGGAAGAGCTCCTTTTAATTTAGAAAATTATAAAAAAGCAATAAACATCGACGAAGTTCAAGGCGAAGCAGGATACACAACTACCGAACGTACGGGAATTCGACCATCGTTTGATGTGTGTGGAATTTGGGGAGGTTATCAAGACGAAGGTGCAAAAACGGTTTTACCGTCAAAAGCTTTTGCAAAAATATCTACTCGATTAGTCCCTAATCAAAACAATGAAAAAATATCCATTTTATTTAAAGAGTATTTTGAAAAAATTGCACCAAAATCGGTTAAAGTTGTAGTTACACCACTACATGGGGGGCAAGCTTATGGGTGCCCTATTGATTTACCAGCGTATAAAGCTGCCGAAAAAGCATATATTGAAGTATTTGGGAAGCGACCTGTTCCAGTTAGGAGTGGTGGAAGCATTCCAATAATTTCGACTTTTGAAGACATTTTGGGAATTAAATCAATATTAATGGGTTTTGGTTTAGAGTCGGATGCCATACATTCGCCAAACGAAAATTTTCCAGTTAATAATTTTTTAAAAGGAATAGAAACGATACCCCATTTTTATAAATATTTTGCCGAAATAATGGCAAAATAAATACAATAAAGGCTGAACATTATTGTTCAGCCTTTATTTTCCTTCTTAATTTTCAATTACATATAAGTTTCCATTGGTTCGCATGTACAAACTAAGTTTCTGTCGCCAAAGGCATCATCAATTCGTGTAACAGTGGGCCAGTATTTATCCGAATGAGGCATTGGATAAGCTGCTTTTTGACGAGAATAAGGCAATTTCCATTCATCGGCTGTTACCATAGCAGCAGTATGAGGGGCATTTTTAATTAAGTTAGTTTCCTTATCAGCTTCGCCTTTTTCAATTTCACAAATTTCTTGTCGTATAGCAATCAAAGCATCGCACAAACGGTCAATTTCGCTTAATGGCTCACTTTCGGTCGGTTCAACCATTAGCGTTCCATGTACTGGGAAAGCCACAGTAGGAGCATGGAATCCATAGTCCATTAATCGTTTTGCTATATCGATTACTTGAACTCCGGTAGGAATACTAAACTCATTGCAATCCATAATAAATTCGTGAGCACAAAAGCCATTTGTACCAGTGTATAATATTTTATAATGCTCACCAATACGCTTCATCATGTAATTGGCATTTAAAATAGCCATACGAGTTGATTCGGTTAAACCATCTCCCCCTAACAATCGAATGTAGCCATAAGAAATGGCTGTAACGAACGCACTACCAAATGGAGCTGCAGATACAGTGCTGCCTAATTTTCCTCCGGTAGCAATCATTGGGTGATTTGGCAAAAAGTCTACTAAATGTTTAGCTACACCAATTGGACCTACACCAGGACCACCACCACCATGCGGGATTGCAAATGTTTTATGTAAATTTAAGTGGCATACATCTGCTTTCATAAATCCAGGCGAAGTTAATCCTACCTGAGCATTCATGTTTGCACCATCCATATAAACTTGACCACCATACTTATGAATAGTATCGATAATATCTAATATTGCTTCTTCAAAAACACCATGAGTTGAAGGATATGTAATCATGATTCCTGCAAGTCTATCTTTATTTACTTCGGCTTTTTCTTTTAAATCAGCAATGTCAATATTTCCGTTATCGTCCGATTTAACCACCACAATATCCATTCCTGCCATAGCAGCACTCGCTGGATTGGTTCCGTGTGCCGAAGAAGGTATTAAAAGTAAATTACGATGATTATCACCTCTACTTAAATGATACGCACGAATAACCATTAAACCAGCATATTCACCCGAAGCACCTGAGTTTGGCTGGAATGAAATGGCAGCAAAACCAGTAATTTCACATAAATCTTTTTCTAACTCCGAAAGCATTCTTAAATATCCTTGAGCTTGGTCGATAGGAACAAATGGATGAATTGCTCCAAACTCGGGCCAGCTTAAATAAAACAATTCAGCTGCTGCATTAAGTTTCATAGTACAACTTCCAAGTGGAATCATGGCTCTGTTTAATGATAAATCTTTAACTTCCAGCGACTTAATATACCTCATCATTTCTGTTTCGGAATGATATGTGTTGAAAATTGGATGAATTAAAAATTCAGATTTACGATGTAACTCGGAAGGAATACTGTTCATTATTCCACAATAAGCGGGGTCGCAAATATACTTTTCAAAAGATTTTTGATTAGCTTTTGCAAAAATTTGAAGAATTGTATTTATATCATCAAGCGAGGTTGTTTCATCTATACTAATTCCGATAAGGTTATTACTTACATAATTAAAGTTCATTTGATTTGACAAAGCACTTTGACGAATTTCTTCAATCGAAACATTGGCTGGAGCTTCAATTAAAAGGGTATCAAAAAAGGATTGGTTGTGTTGTTTATAACCTATTTTTTGCAGTTCTTCGTTTAATACACAGGTAAGAATGTTTATGTGGCGAGCAATTTGTTTAATGCCTTTTTGACCGTGATAAGCAGCATACATACCCGCCATGATAGCCAATAAAGCCTGAGCTGTACAAATATTTGAGGTAGCTTTTTCGCGTTTAATATGTTGTTCGCGGGTTTGCAAAGCCATGCGTAAAGCTCTATTACCTTGTGCATCAACAGAAACACCAATAATTCTGCCTGGAATATTGCGTTTAAATTTTTCTTGGGTTGCTAAATATGCGGCATGAGGTCCACCATAACCCATTGGAATACCAAAGCGTTGAGTTGTTCCAAACACAGCATCAGCCCCCCATTCACCTGGGGGAGTAAGAAGTGCTAAGCTCAATAAGTCAGCAGCAACACCTACCGACATATTGTGTGAGTGAGCCAAATCGACTAGGTTTTTATAATCTATTACATTTCCAAATTTGTTTGGATACTGAACAATCATTCCAAAATAACAATTTGAAAAATTAACTTCGGAAATTTTGTCAATTACTATATTAATTCCAAGTGGAAAGGCTCTAGTTTTTAAAACTTCAATTGTTTGTGGGAAAACATCATCCGAAACAAAAAAAGTATTACAGTTTGATTTAACTTGTTCGCGAGTTCTACTGTTAAAAAACATTACCATCACTTCAGCCGCCGCTGTAGATTCATCTAAAAGGGAAGCATTAGCAATAGGCAAAGCAGTCATGTCGGCAACCATTGTTTGAAAATTCAACAATGCTTCTAATCGACCTTGTGAAATTTCGGCTTGATAGGGAGTATATGATGTATACCAACCAGGATTTTCCAAAATATTTCGCAAAATTACACCAGGTGTAATTGTATTGTAATATCCCAAACCAATGTAAGATTTAAAAATTTTATTCTCACTACCTATTTGCTTTATTAAATTCAAATATTCCCATTCGTTTAAACCTTTTCCGATATCCAATTTTTTGGGTAGTCGTATTGATGATGGAATAGTTTTGTTAATTAATTCGTCTAGAGAAGAAACACCAACGGTTTTAAGCATTTTTTCAATTTGCCATTCCCTTGGTCCAATGTGTCTGCTTGTAAAGTTATCTGTAATCATTTCTATTGATTTTGATGATTTGATTTTTTTTGTTGAGCAAACTTACAAAAAAAGATTTCAATGAGCTCATTAATGATTTATTTTTTATTTCTTCGATAATTGGAGTTCATAAACCTATATTTACCAAAACAACATAAATCATGTTAAGCCTAAATTAATCAAATGGTTCGTTTATTTAATCTCCTATTGAATAATTTAGAGTTAAACACGAGTTTGCCAAAAACTTAAAATTTAATAAATGATTGAAAAATTATAGTTTATACAAAATATTCAAGAAATCATCTCATTAAAAAAATGTACTTTTGCAGTTGAAATAATGTATTATAAATGGAGAAGGAGTTAGAAAAAGAGAACGTTGCAATAAAAATTGATGTTGAGGAACTCATTAAATCAAAGAGTCCTAAATTAAATCGATTTTTACCTCGATTTATCATCAATTATCTGAAGCGGATTATACATCAAGACGAAATAAATGATTTTTTAGCAAAGCATAGAAGCACTTTTGGGATTGATTTTGCAAATGAAGTAATTAATTTATTTCAAACAAAAATTAACGTAATCAACTCCGAAAACATACCTGCTGAAGGTAGGTATATTATAGCATCTAACCACCCTCTTGGTGGCTTAGATGGCATAGTGTTGATAAGCACTTTTGGCGAAAAACGCAAGGATTTATTTTTTCCGGTAAACGACTTATTGTTGTATTTACAGAACCTAAATAACATTTTTATTCCTATTAATAAACACGGAAAAAACTCATCAGATGGAGTTCGGAAAATAAATCAGGCATTTGAATCCGAAGCGTTAATTTTATATTTTCCGGCGGGATTGTGTTCGAGAAAGCAAAAGGGTGAAATTTGTGATTTAGAATGGAAAAAAACAGTTGTCTCAAAAGCAAAACAATATAAACGAGATATAATTCCTGTTCATTTTGAAGCTCGAAACAGTAATTTTTTTTATAATTTAGCAAAGCTTCGCAAGATGTTTGGAATAAAAGCAAACATCGAAATGCTATATCTTTCAAACGAAATGTTTAAACAAAAAAACAAAACATTTACTATTACTATTGGCAAACCTATTTCGCACGAAACTTTTACGAAAGAAAAAACGGACATTGAGTGGTCAAATTGGCTTAAGAAAGAAGTGTATTCATTAGCTTCATTAAAAAAATAATTTCTTGAATTATGGAAACTATAATTTCTCCAATTTCAAAAACATTAATTGAAAAAGAATTATCAGATAATAAATTACTACGAACAACAAATTTTAGCAATAATTTAATTTTCGATTTTGATGCTCACAGTGCACCCAATACAATGCAAGAGCTTGGTCGTTTACGTGAATTAACATTTAGATTAGCAGGTGGAGGCACGGGCAAATCGGTTGATATTGATGAATTTGATGTTTCGGAGAATCCTTTTAGACAATTAATAGTTTGGGATCCTGCCGAAGGTGAAATTGTTGGTGCTTATCGATATATTCATGGCGAAAACATGAGTTTTGATAAATCGGGACAGCCACACAGCCCTACATCACATTTATTTGTTTTTTCGGAAACGTTTATTTGCGAGTATTTACCTTACACTATTGAGTTAGGAAGATCTTTTGTACAGCCAAATTACCAGCCTTCAAACAATCCCCGAAAAGGGCTTTATGCATTAGATAATATTTGGGACGGCTTAGGAGCCTTAGTGTTAAAAAACGAAAATTTAAAATATTTTTTTGGTAAAATGACGATGTATAATTCGTATCCACGAGTAGCCCGAGATATGATTTTATATGTTTTAACAAAGTTTTTTAGCGATACCGAAAACTTGGTTTATCCTCGCGACTCAAAAAAAATTAATATGGATTTAACAACCTTAGAATCAATTTTTATTGGCGAAACATTTTCTGAGGATTTTAAAATATTAAACAAAAAAGTTCGAGAATTTGGAGTTAACATACCACCATTAATTAACATCTATATGGGTTTAACACCAACTATGAAAAGTTTTGGCACCTCGGCAAATATTGATTTTGGACCTGTGGAAGAAACGGGAATTATGATTACTATTAGCGACATTTACGAGTCGAAAAAAGAACGACATATCACTTACAAATAAGGAAAGAGAAGTTATTATGCCCATATTTAAAGCAGAATTTTTAATAAGTAGCCCTGATTATCGAAAATGTCCCGAACCCAAAATGCCCGAATATGCCTTTATTGGACGTTCAAACGTTGGAAAATCGTCTCTTATAAATATGCTTACAAACAACCGAAAGCTGGCTAAAACATCATCAGCTCCAGGAAAAACTCAGTTAATTAACCATTTTACGATTAATAACAACTGGTATTTAGTTGATTTACCAGGATATGGTTATGCTAAAACATCAAAAACAAATCGTAATAAATGGCACAAGATGATTTCGGATTATTTGATTAATCGCCCGAACTTAATGTGTACTTTTGTTTTAGTTGATTCTCGGATACCTCCTCAAGCAATTGATTTAGAGTTTATAAACAACTTAGGTTTAATGCAAATTCCTTTTGTAATCGTTTTTACAAAAAAAGATAAAGTATCGACTTTAAAACTTGATGAATTAACCGAGTTGTATAAAAAAAGCCTTTTGGAAACCTGGGAAGAGTTGCCTCGATTTTTTTATACTTCAGCCGACAAAAAAATTGGTAAAGAAGATATCATTGATTTTATTGAAATGTCGAACGGAAATTTTATCGAACCTCAATTATAAATTTCATTTTACTTGCTTGATTTTCTATTATCTAATAACGAATAATATAATTCAGACATTTCGGAAATTAATCGTTGGTAATGGAATTTTTGCATCACAAAATCAATCCCTTTTCCTGACATGTTTTTTCGTAATTCATCGTTTTCGATAAGGGTTAATAAGTTTTCCGAAAATTGCAACACGTTGTTCGACTCCGATAAAAAAGCGGTAACATTTGGTATTACAACATTGGCAATTCCACCCACATCGGTTGTTACAATAGGTTTTCCCGATGCTTGAGCTTCGATTAAACTTACTGGAGTGCCTTCATTTAGCGATGTTAGTGCAACAATATCTACACCGGCATTTACCACATCTACTTCTTTAATCCACGAAGTAAAAGTTATTAATGATTTTTTTTGTTCTTTAATAAAATCAACAAAATCTAAATTTAAATCACGAGTCTTTTGTTCAATATTTTGGCGTTCTTCGCCGTCTCCAACAATAAAAATCCGAATTTTTTTTGTCGTTTTTTTTGAGATATATTTAATCACCTCAAGAAACATTGTGTGATGTTTAATAGGTACAAGTCGTCCAGTAATTGCAATGGCAATCTCGTCATCATCAAGCAAATATTTAGTTCTAAACTCTCTTCTTTTTTCAAAATTATTCAATTGAAACCGTGAGAGGTCGAATCCTAATTTTATAATTTCAACTTTATCCTCATTGCAAATTTCATATTTATTAACCAAATCGTCCTTTTGGTTTTCGCTAATGGCTATGATTTTAGTTGAAATAGAGGCAAGTTTTCGTTCGAGGATTTTATAAAAATTTGCTTGAGCACTTCCAAAGTAGGCATCAAAAACATGTCCATGAAAAGTGTGAATTACAATTGGAACCTTAGTGTGATAAGCGGCCCATCTTCCCAATGCACCAGCTTTTGAAGCGTGAGTGTGGACAATATCAGGTTTAAAATCGCGAATTATTTTTTTAATTTTCCGATAAGCAACAATATCTTTAGCATTAATTTCGCGTCTCATTTCGGGGATAATTGTTGGTTCAATTCCCAAACTATTAACAATATACTCTGAGTTTGCCTCCGTTTCGTCTTTAGCACCACCAATTAACAAGGTCTCGAAATCCGAGGGCATAAATTTACTCAAGTAAGCCGCATTGTATGTTGGACCACCTAAATTAAATCTATTTATAATTCGTAAAATTTTAGGCATGCTAGATTATTGAAACTAATTAAACGAAAATGTTAAAAAAAAGTTACTAAAACGTTTTATTATTCTATTTCTATGATTGCATCATTTTTACTAACTCGATGACCTGGTTGAAAATTAATTTTTTTCACAACGCCATCAATGGGCGACATGACTTCGTTGTTCATTTTCATTGCTTCTAGGATAAATAATTTATCACCTTTTTTAATAGAATCGCCTTTTTTTACAAAATAGCTAATAATGGTGCCAGGAATAAAAGGATAAATTAAACCGGGGTCGGCAAGTATGTATACTTTTCGATATGTTTGTTTTGTAATAGATTTATCGCTTGACATAAATAAGAGTTTAAGTTAATAACCTTTTGATAAGACATTGATTTTAAAAAGGTGGAATTCCATGTTTTTTTTCTGGACGATATTCTTGCTTGCTTTTACCAATTTTAAGGGCATGGGTGATATAGTCTCGTGTTTCGTTTGGTTGAATTACCGCATCAACATAACCATAAGCTGCAGCCACATAAGGGTTAGCAAATTTTTGTTTATATTCATGAATTTTTTGTTTGCGAACCTCTTCAGGGTTTTCTGCACTAATAATTTCGTTTCGGAAGATAATATTGGCGGCACCTTCGGGACCCATAACAGCAATTTCGGCGGTAGGCCATGCAAAAACAAAATCGGCTTTTAGATGATGTGAGCACATTGCTATGTATCCACCACCATAAGCTTTGCGAAGGATAATGGTAATTTTAGGAACCGAAGCTTCGGAAAAAGCATACAATAATTTAGCTCCATGACGAATAACGCCAGCATGCTCTTGGTCGATACCAGGTAAATAACCTGGGAGGTCAACCAATGTTACTAAAGGTATATTAAAACTATCGCAAAAACGGACAAATCGAGCTGCTTTATCAGACGAGTCGCAATCGAGTACACCAGCCATACTTTGTGGTTGATTAGCAACAAAACCGGCAGTTTCGCCATTTATTCGGGCAAAACCAATAACAATGTTTTTTGCAAAATTTTCGGATACTTCCAAAAACTCGGAATTGTCAACAACGGCTTTTATAATACTTCTAATGTCGTAGGGTTGTGTAGGGTCGGTTGGAAAAATTGATGGAATTCGATATTCTTTATTTTTTGGTGCTTTCGGAGGAAATGCTTCGGCTGTTTTTTTGTTATTCCAGGGAATAAACGATACCAATTGTTTTATTTGTTCAAAGCATTCATTTTCGCTCTGTGCAAAAAAATGAGCATTTCCGGAAATTTCGGCATGAACTTTTGCTCCACCTAAATCTTCCTGACTAATTTCTTCGCCTAAAACAGTTTTAATTACTTCTGGTCCGGTAATAAACATTTTAGAAATTTTATCAACCACAAAAACGAAGTCGGTAAGTGCAGGTGAATAAACAGCTCCTCCAGCACAAGGACCTAAAATCACCGAAATTTGAGGAATAACTCCAGAAGCTTGAGTATTGCGGTAAAAAATATCACCATATCCAGCTAATGCGTTCACACCTTCTTGAATACGAGCACCACCAGAATCGTTTATACCAATAATTGGTACTTTTAATTTCATGGCGTGATCCATAATTTTGCATATTTTTTTAGCATGCATATAGCCTAAAGAGCCACCTGCTACGGTAAAATCCTGAGCATAAATACATACAGGATAACCCATAATAGTGCCTGTACCGGTAACAACTCCATCGCCAGGTAAATATTTTTTATCCATGTCGAAATCCTTACCAGCATGTTCAACAAAAATATCATATTCATGAAACGACTCGGGGTCGAGTATAGAAATTATGCGTTCGCGAGCCGTTAATTTACCTCCTGCTTTTTGCTTTTCAACAGCTTTTGAACCGCCACCAAGCATCGCATTTTGCATTCTTTTTTTAAGGTCGTATGTTTTTTGTCTTAATGACATATTTTTTAATTTTTTGTTATTAAAAAAACTATTGCTTTGGCAAAAGTATATAAATTTTACAATAAATTGCCTTCTTTATGTTTTCCAAGATTACCTCCTTAAATTATTCTACTGAAAATCACACAAATAAATTCGTAAACGAAAATTTAAGCCCATCAAACAATCCTTTATCACTGAGCTTAAGTTCGGGAATCACCAGTAACGACATAAACGAAAGTGTCATAAATGGCGATTTAAGGTTCGTTCCTAAATTTAGCGTACGCTGATTAATTTTTTCGTACAAACCGGCAACTTCAACAATCCCTTTATCCGACATTAATCCGGCAATTGGTAAAGGTAACACTTCAACGCCTTTCGTATCCACAACACAAATTCCTCCTTTTTCATCAATAATGCAGTTGATTGCTTTTACAATATCTTCGTCGCTTACTCCAACGGCAACAATGTTATGACTGTCGTGAGCAATACTTGATGCAATAGCACCGTTTTTAAATCCAATGTTTTTAATAAAACCCACCGATGGTTTTGATGGCGAATATCTGTTTAGAACAACCATTTTTAATACATCGGTTTCTGTATTTGAAACTACAAAACCGTTGATGTTTGTAATTTTTTCGATTAATGTTTTTGTATATAATTGTCCATCTTCAACTTCAATAACCTTTATGTAATCCGACTTTGCTTCAACTGTTATATCGTTAACATCAATTGGCAGTGCGTTAAATGAGTTGGGACAATCAATGTTTTTGTTAGAATTTATTAAACTCATGCCTTCTTCGGCAACTTTTTCTCCATTAATATAAGTTGCATTAATATTAAATGAATCGAAATTGTCAAAAACGATAAAGTCGGCAGCGTCACCTTTTTGAAGCAAGCCAACATTTAACGAATAGTGTTTTATTGGGTTAAATGATAATATTTTAGCAACAATAATTGGATTAATTCGGTTTTCGAGTGCACGTTTAAATATAAGATTAAGATGTCCTTTTAACAAATCGTCAGGATGTTTATCATCGGAACAAAACATAATTTTATCTGAATAATTTTGAGCTAATTTGATTAAATCGTCGAAATTTTTAGCGGCACTTCCTTCTCTAATTTGAATTTTTATTCCATTTTCTATTTTCTCAATGGCTTCATCAGTATTCATGCATTCGTGGTCGGTAGTAATACCCGCATCGGCATAGGTTTTTAATTGTTCACCACTCAATCCAGGTGCATGTCCATCGATGGGTTTATTGTATTTGTGAGCGATGTTAATTTTTTTCATAACATCAAAATCGTTAAAAATTACTCCAGGGAAATTCATCATTTCGGCTAAAAACGACACTTCGTTATTTTTAAAAAGTTCGTCAATTTCAGTTGAACTCAACTTAGCTCCCGATGTTTCAAAACTAGTGGCTGGAACACACGAAGGGGCACCAAAAAAGAATTTAAATGGAACATTTTTCCCCTCGTTTATCATAAAACGAACACCTTCAATTCCTAACACATTGGTAATTTCGTGAGGGTCGGCAACACAAGCCACTGTGCCATGTATTACCGAAGCCTTGGCAAATTCAACCGGACTAAGCATCGAGCTTTCGATATGAATATGCGAATCTACAAAACCAGGCATTATATATTGGTCGCTATCCGAAATGTTTTCGTCGATTTGAACAATTTTTCCGTTTTCAACCGTAATTTGTCCTTTATAGATACGTTCGTTTACTACATCAACTATATTTCCCGAAATTTTAAAAGATGTTTTCATGCTTTTTTGGTGTTTGTTTTTGCTGCTAATTGTCCACATGCTGCTAATATATCTTTTCCGCGACTTTTTCGGACATTAACTACGATGTTTTTTGACGTTAAAAATTCTTCAAATTTATGCAATGAATCTTGATTCGACTTGTAAAAATCTAATCCCTCCACTGCATTATACTCAATAATGTTCACTTTAACAGGAAAGCTTTTGCAAAAGTTGGCTAACGCTATGGCATGTTCGATTTTATCGTTTACATTTTTGAGTAAAATATATTCAATGGTAATTCGTTGACCTGTTTTTTTGTGATAATATTTAATGAATACTCAATCTTTCACCTAATTTTTTTATCTTTGCAGTTCAAT
>CAZFPO010000071.1:0-14621 GCA_964521105.1 uncultured Lentimicrobiaceae bacterium
AAAATTAATTATTATTTTTTCTTAGAAAAAATATTTTTAATTGTTTATGTATGTAGTTAAATATCAGTAAAATAAAATAAATATTTTGCTAAAGTTCTTAATGTTTTACAAGAATAATATGAATAATATAAATTTAATTAATTTATGATTCATGGAACAAATATATTTTTTTTAGTTAAGAACTGAATGTCAATTGATTTATTGTAAATTATTGTAGGATAATTAATAAGGAAATTAATATTGATAAAATATAAGTTGTTTTTGTAGCAAGTTTTATTATTTTTGCTAATAAATTTAGTATAAATTAAACTTATGAAACTATGTTTTTATTAATGATTTTAGTTTTTGTTATTGGATATTTAATGATTGCATTAGAACATCCTTTAAAAATTGATAAAGCAGCCTCTGCATTATTAATTGGAGTATTAACATGGCTTGTTTATATGATTGGAAGTAGCGATATTTTTAATTCGGGAGTTAGTGTTGCTTGGAATAATTATGTAGCTTCAAATCCGGATGCCAACACTCGCGAGGGAATGATACATTTTATATCCCATGTTCAAATTTTAGAAAGTTTGGGTGAAATTTCCGAAATTTTATTCTTTTTACTTGGAGCAATGACCATCGTTGAAATTGTCGACCGTCATGGTGGTTTTGAAATAATTACCAATAAAATCACCACATTAAACAAAGTTAAGTTGTTGTGGATTTTAGCATTTTTGACTTTTTTTATGTCGGCTGTTTTAGATAATCTTACCACTACGATTGTTATGGTGGCATTATTACGAAAATTAGTTGCTGATAAAGAAACAAGATGGTTTTATGCAGGAATTGTAATTTTAGCAGCTAATTCGGGTGGTGCTTTTTCACCCATTGGTGATGTTACAACTATAATGCTTTGGATTGGTGGTCAAATAACTGCTGCAAAGGTAATAACTATGGTTTTTTTACCAAGTTTAGTTAGTATTTTAGTTCCTGTAATAATATTATCGTTTATAATGAAAGGCGATTTAGAAAAGCCAACTATTTGCAATGATTCAAGCCATGGAGAAGAAACATCAAAAAAATTAAAATTATTTATTTTAATTTTGGGAGTTTCTGCATTACTTTTTGTGCCTGTTTTCAAAACCCTTACTCACTTACCACCTTATATGGGAATGTTACTAGGTTTAGGAGTTATGTGGGTTGTTACCGAAATTTTACATCATGGACGTGAAAATAAGAAGAAGCCTGGCTTGCAAGTAACTAAAATTCTTACTAATGTTGATGTTCCTACAGTTTTGTTCTTCTTAGGTATATTGTCTGCGGTTGCTAGTTTACAATCGGCAGGACAATTAAATTTACTTGGTGACTGGTTGAGAGATAATATTGGAAATGTATTTGGAATAGATATCGCTATAGGCATACTTTCATCAGTGGTTGATAATGTTCCTTTGGTTGCAGGTGCAATGGGAATGTATCCAATTAATTCTCCCGAGATGGTTCAGGCAGCTGTTGATCCCACGTATGCTCATTATTTTATTCAGGATGGTGTGTTTTGGGAATTCTTAGCCTATTGTGCGGGAACAGGTGGCAGTATTTTAATTATTGGATCTGCTGCAGGTGTTGCTGCTATGGGACTCGAAAAAATAGATTTCATTTGGTACTTGAAAAAAATATCGTGGATTGCCTTAGTTGGTTACTTAGCTGGGGCTGGTGTTTATTATTTACAAGCGATGATTGTTCATTATTAGTGTCAAAATAATTATTAATGATACTCAATAAAGGAAAGAGAGATGTAAAAAACCTCTCTTTTTTTTTAATTACAAAATTCTTAAAATAATTTTAAGTACAATAAATAATATTTATAAATTTGCACTACTAAAAAAATATTTATGAAACTAAATGAAATTTTAACTATTGTTGGTAAAAGTGGACTACACAAGCTTGTGAGTAAGTCAAAAAGTGGAATTATTGTAGAGTCGCTTATTGATAATAAGCGTTTCCCTGTGTTTGGAACAGATAGGGTTAGTACATTAGAAGAAATTACGATGTTTGGTAATTCAGAGGATTTACAGCTTAAAACTATTTTTAAAAACATATTTGATTTAGAAAAAGGTGGCAAAGCAATCGATTCAAAATCAAGCAATGAGGAATTGAAAAAGTATATGTTGAAAATTTTTCCCGATTACAATACTGAAAAGGTGTATGTTTCTGATATGAAAAAATTGTTCTCATGGTACAATCAACTCTTAGAAAAAAAGATGTTAAATTTCGATGATGAAACGACTGAGGTGGTTGAAAAGGAGGAAATTTCATCTGGTAATGAATAATTTATTAAGTCCGCTTTTGCGGACTTTTTTATTTTAATTAAAATTTGATTGACAAAAATGAAAAAAAAAATTGAAAACCTAATAATTAAAAGTATTCAGCAAATTAACGATGAACATTTTGTAATAAAAGTTAAGTTTGAAGAGTCTTTAGTAGATATTAATCCAGGACAATTTGTTAATGCTGAAGTATTAGGTTCAAAAAATACATTTTTACGCCGACCAATTAGTGTTCATGATATTGAAAATAGTTTGATGCATCTTTTTGTAAAAATTGTTGGCGATGGAACAAAAGCATTGTCGAAATTAAAAGATGGCGATTTGCTAAATTTAGTTTATCCACTTGGAAATAAATTCAGTTATGAAAACACAAAAAAACCTTTATTAATTGGTGGAGGGTGTGGAGTCGCTCCATTACTTTATTTAGCTCGAAAAATAAGTGAATTAGGCATAAAGCCAGATATTTTAATAGGTGCTCGTTCTTCAAAAAATATTTTCATACTTGATAAATACCAACAATTTGGAAATGTATTCACAATTACCGATGATGGTTCACATGGTGAAAAAGGAATAGTAACTTCGCACTCATTATTTAAAAAAATATCTAATTATGATAAAATTTTTGTTTGTGGACCAGAACCCATGATGAAGGCAGTTGGTAAAATAGCCCTCGAAAATAAGATTGATTGCGAAGTTTCGCTTGAAAATATGATGGCTTGTGGAATTGGTGCTTGTTTATGTTGCGTAACGGATACAATTAATGGAAATCAATGTGTGTGTACTGAAGGACCAGTGTTTAATGTAAAAGATTTAAAATGGTAGATTTAAGTGTAAATATTAACAGACTAGAATTTAAAAATCCAGTATTAACTGCATCTGGAACATTTGGTTACGGTACTGAATTCGATGATTTTATAGATGTTTCGGCTTTAGGTGGCATAATTGTAAAAGGGACAACATTGCATCATCGCGAAGGAAATCCATATCCCAGAATGGCGGAAACGCCTTCGGGCATGCTCAATGCAGTAGGATTGCAAAACAAAGGAGTGGATTATTTTATTGAAAAAATTTATCCCGAAATCAGAAAATATAATACAAATATCATTGTTAATGTATCTGGGTCGCAAGTTGATGATTATGTTAAGGTTGCTGAAAAATTAAATGATTTAGATGATATTCCAGCAATAGAGCTTAATATTTCGTGTCCAAATGTAAAAGAAGGAGGAATGGCTTTTGGAACCTCTTGTGCATCGGCTCAAAGAGTTATTTCGGCTGTAAGGAATGTTTATAAAAAAGTTCTAATAGTAAAATTATCGCCGAATGTTACAGACATTGCTTCCATAGCAAAAACTGCCGAAGATAATGGAGCAGATGCTGTTTCGCTTATCAATACTTTATTGGGAATGGCTATTGATGCCGAAACACGTAAACCAATATTATCCACTGTAACGGGAGGTTTATCTGGTCCGGCAGTAAAACCAGTTGCATTACGAATGGTTTGGCAAGTGAGCAAAGTAGTCAAAATTCCTATAATTGGTCTTGGCGGTATTATGAATGCGAAAGATGTTATTGAGTTTTTCCTAGCAGGTGCTTCTGCCATTCAAATTGGAACAGCAAATTTTATTGATCCTGCAATTAGTGTAAAAATTATTGATGGAATTGTGGAATATATGAACCGTCATGGGTTTAATAAAGTGTCTGATTTAGTAGGGAAAATGGACTATTAAATCATTCATCTGTGTTTTCAATGTTATCTGGGATGTCGCTGGAATAATCGTTGTTTAATATTATTTTGGCTCTTTCGAAGTCTTCTTCTTTTATCATTACTTTTATTCCACCTACTGCAGCATCTAAAAACGGATTTATTGAAACAATGTTTTCATCATACAAAAAACATTCAATACCTTCGCTTTCGAATTTGTTAACCAACATATGTGCATCGATGGTGTTGGAGAAAACTTGAAAAACAACCAATCTTTGATTACTGTTCATTTTTTAAAGTTTTGATAAATAATGATTTATGCTTTTAAATATTTTTTCAGATACCTCTTTAATTGGAGCATCGGTTGATATAGGAATTAATTTCCCCTTTGCCATATAGTATTCGGTGAGTACATGCGTTAAATCGTAATAGTTTAACATTCTTTTGAAAAAAGAAAACTCGGTATCGTCTGCTCTGCCATCTTTAGCTCGTTTTTGCATGCGTTTAAACAAAATATCTTCGGGAGCGTGTAAATAAAATACAACATCACACCGGATGTTATGTTTTGATATGTATTTTTTGATTAATTCGGCTTGAGGTAAGGTTCTGGGTACACCGTCTAATAAAAAGCCTTTTACGTTTTTATTTTGTTGAATATGCTTATAAAGCATTTTTAGGGTGATACTATCAGGTACTAGATTGCCATTGTTGATAAGCATTTTTGCTAGAATACCCATGGGTGTTTCAATTTCCATTTCACGACGAAAAAGTTCGCCAGTTGAAACATGCATTAAACCAAATTCTTTAGCAATAAGGTTTGAGTGAGTCCCTTTTCCACTGCAAGGAGGTCCAATCAATATAATGTTAAAATCCATTCAATTTAAGTTATCTTATTTTTTTGAACCATTTTTCAACTACGATAGACAATCGATCGTATACTTCGTTTTCATTACCAATGCCATCAACCAAGGTGTATTTATTTAATTTTTTATAGTATTCTATAACGGGCTTAGTTTTTGTCTCATATTCTTCCATTCGACGGATGATTAAATCAGTTTCGGTGTCGTAAGTTCTGCGTTTAGGTGTTTTTGCTCTCACCGATAGTCGTTTAAAACATTCTAACATTGGCACATCTAAGTTTATAGCAAGATTTACCGAAGAAGACGAACGCATTAACATGCCATCAAGAATATATGCCTGAACGATTGTACGAGGAAATCCTTTAAAGATAAAGCCTTGAGTGTTTGGGTGTAGTTTTATCTCTTTCTCAAGCATTTGAATAATTATTTCATCGGGAACATTTAATCCTGTTTCGAGATAAGGTATCACTTTTTTTCCAAGCTCAGTGTCATTTTTAACTTCACTTCTTAATAGATGCCCTGAGGAAATATAGGCTAAATTATATTTTTTTGCAAGCAAATGACCTTGAGAACCTTTTCCTCCTCCAGGTCGTCCAATAATTACAACGTTAAGCAATGTTTTTCTAAGTTCTTCTTCAATGGCATTATTTAATCGTTCAGAAATTTCTTCAATATCACCAACACCATCAATGGAAATGTATTTTTTTCGTTCCTTATAAAAATCGGCAACAGGAATTGTTTTGTCTTCATACTCTTTTAATCTAAACATCACAACTTCGTGTGTGTCGTCGGTTCTGCCCGAAACTTGAGCTCTACTTATTAAGCGATTGTAAAGAATTTCTTTCGGTGCTTCGAGGCTAAGCATGCAGGTTAACGAAGTGTTTAATCGAAGCAATAATCCATCTAAAATATATGCTTGTACTAATGTTCGAGGAAATCCATCAAATAAAAATCCATTTGCATTTGGATTCATTTTAATTTTATCCTCAATAATTTGAACAATAATTTCATCGGATACTAATTCACCACGTGCAATAATGCTTTTAGCTTTAATTCCAATTTCGGTATCGTTTGCAATTTCCTGACGTAATATGTCGCCTGTGGATAGATGAACTAAGTTATATCTTTCGGCAAGATATTTTGATTGAGTTCCTTTGCCAGCACCAGGTGCTCCAAAAATAGCAATGTTTAGCATTTTATATATTTTAGTCTATTACTTGATATATGTCTTTATAATTTCTTCCAATTTCATCGTAATCTAAACCATAACCAACTATAAATTTATTTGGAATTCGAAGAGCTACATAATCAATGGGAGTTGATTTTTTGTATGCTTCTTCTTTAAAAGTCATAGTTGCAATTTTTATGCTTGAAGGTTGTTGTGTGTTTAATTGCTTGATTAACGTTTCGATAGTTAAACCTGTGTCAACAATATCTTCAACTATAATAATGTCTTTGTTTTTGACGCTGTTTTTTAACCCAATTAAAGTAGTTACTTCATTGGTAGAACTCATTCCATCATACGAAGAAACCTTTATACAACTAACTTCACAATCGATAGTTAACTGCTTTAATAAATCACTAGCAAACATAATGGCTCCATTAAGAACAACTAATAAAAGAGGCGTTTTACCCTTATAATCACAATTAATTTTATTTGCTACTTCGTGAACTGCTTTGTCAATCACTTCTGAGGATATATATTTTACAAAGCGTTTGTCTTTTAAAGTAATTTCTTCCATAGTAATCAATTTTGAGCAAACCTACAATTTTTTAATGAAATAAACAAATTTTTAGAAATACGATTGTTTGGTATGTATAATGATTTGAGTGTAGCTCAAATTTTCATAATTCAATAAAAATGCATTTCTTTGTAAAAAAAACAATATGTCCCTAATTTTACTTTTAATTTTATCCATTGCTCCTGGATTAGCAATTTTGTTAGCAATTTATTATTCGGATAAATATGAAAAGGAGCCGTTTAAATTATTGCTAACATCGTTTATGATGGGAGTGGTGGCTCTAATTCCAGCTATAATTATTGAATTGTCATTTGGCTTTTTAGACCAACCCAATAATGTTGTTTTAATTTTTGTTTATGCCGTATGGGTTGTTGGATTTAGTGAAGAAGGCTCAAAATATTTCTTTTTAAGGACAGTCCCATACATTCGAGCAGCCTTTAACGAGCCTTTTGATGGAATTGTGTATTCGGTTATGATTTCGATGGGTTTTGCTACGGTTGAAAACATTATGTATGTTGTTGATGGGGGTTTTGGAGTTGGTTTAATGCGAATGATAACAGCGGTTCCTTTGCATGCTGTTTGTGGAATTATAATGGGTTATTATGTGGGAATGGCTAAATTTAATAAGCAAAATTCACGAAAATTATTGAGTTCAGGTTTAATAATTGCCACTGTAATTCATGGTTTATATGATTTTTTCTTATTTCAAAAAATGAATGAAGTTTTTATGCTTTTTGCGTTTGTAGTTTTAATAATTGCCAGTGTTTTTAGTATAAAAGCAATAAAAATTCAAAGAAAAAATTCACCTCTAAAATAGTTTATGATAATTAGAAATTTATTTTTTTCCACCGATAAAAAAGATAAATCCAAGCTGATATCCGGTATGGTCTAAGTAGTTATTTATATAACTTTCTTCTTCGTACAATTCACCTTGAGCATCAAATTTTCGAACAGAATATTTTATACTGTGTCGACTTTTAAGCAAAGCATTATATGACACATTAATTCCAAATTTATTCGAGAAAATAAATTGCAAGCCAGCACTATAACCTAAAAAGCCCATTGAGCTGGTTCGGGCACGGTATGTAATATCAACAAAACGGTTTGATAATTCGTTGTATTTTAAGTCGATAGATGGAATTGACATGGTTCGTAATCCTGCATTTCCTTCTCCATATAAATTAATGGTAAATTTATTTTTCACAATTTCAAACGGAATATTGATTTGTGCATTTAACGCAAATTTTCCAGAATTATAACCTTTGGTAATTAAAAAACTATCGGGTTGAGCATAACTTAAAAATGCATCTTGATTAAATTTAAAGCGATTAAATTCATAATTAAAACCAATTCCTAAACCGTATGCTATGATATAATTTACATCAAAACCAATTTGATACCCATTTTTTGCAAATAAACCATTGGTCGAAGTGCTACTAAAATCAGTTCCAGGAATTACCATGCCACCATACGCACCAATATTCACTTTTTTGTCCAATAAATTCATGTTTGGCTGTGCGATTATGTTTAAAGTTACGGTAAATATTAAAATCGTAAAAATATATTTTTTCATTTTTGTAAAAATTTGTTGATTAGTAATTTAAGTACAAATCGATAAAAACATCTTGTAATGCAGGAACCGTTTCCACTTGCAAATATTTTCGTGGGTAGAAATTGTTTTTAATATCAACGGGTGCAACAATTAATTCATAAAGAAAATCGGCAGGGATTTCAGACCCGTTGTCTCTTAAAATAACAAATTTAAATGCTTCATTGCTAGTAAATTGTACATTTTCAAAGAAGTTCCAACCGTTTAAAAAATCGGAAGATTTACGAAATTTGTATGGATAGCTACCGGGTGAAATAGTTCGTGTACGTCCAACAAAATTTGTATTATGCCATAGTTCGATAAAAATTGGATTATTTTTAAAATTAGATGGCAACATTAAATTTATGGAATCGATAAATATTCGGGTAGGGGCAGGAAGAATTTGAATTTGTTGAGTAACTTCGTGGTTTGCACCACTTGTGCAAGTTCCTCGTAATTTAACGGTATAAGTGCCGGCACTATTAAAAATATGGTTAGGTTCTTCGTTATTGCTTTCGGTTCCATCGCCAAAATACCAATAAAATTGATTAGCACCGGTAGAATTGTTTTTAAAAATGACTTTGTTGGGAGCAAAAAAGTTGTTGTTAAAATGCGTAAATGTAAAACCAGCCACAATTGGAATTGACGTTTGATTTAATTCGGGCATAGGTAAAATGGCTGTGTCTGAACCAAGTTCGTTTGATACAATAAATTTTACCGTATAATTTCCTAAACTGCTATAAATGTGAGTTGGGTTTTGGTCGGTTGAAGTTGTTCCATCGCCAAAATCCCAAAAATAGTGAACGGTTCCTAATTTATTATCGGTTTGTTGATAAAAAGTAACAGGGTAGGGTGGTTCACAATTTTTTATCACCGAATACATGTTTTTAATTTCAAGCAACGGAGGAGCTTCGTAATAAAAATCCCAGCCTTTTACAGGGTCTTTTTTACATTGTGTAAATATTACGAAAGTTGTTAAAATAGCAAATAATACTATAATTATTCGAGTTCTGTTTTTTAACATATTGAAAATGATTTCTGTTTATTTAGCAAAAATACAACTTTTCATTAAATAAAAAAACAGATAGATTAAATTGATTGATAATGTTTTACAACTTCGCAATGGTGTCGGACGAAAAGATGTGTATTCCTTTAGTAGCAACCTGAGCGTTTTTAAACATTCCAAAAGCTACTGTTTTAGCATCTATTGCTTTGTATTTTTTTAAGGAGCCGAAAAATAAAAAGGAGGTGTTTTTTAAAATAAAAGCGGATATTTTTTCACCAAATCGAAATTCCTTTCGATTACCTAAAAGGAGTGAAGGACGGAAAATACTTAAGGCATTTAGTTCTAAATCGGTAATTTGTTTTTCCATTATCCCTTTCATTCGGCTATAAAAAATTTTCGAATCGGGATTAGCTCCCATCGAACTAATAATTGAGAAATGCTTTACATTCATTTCTTTACACAATTTTGCAATTTCGAAAGGATAATCCACATCCACTTTTTTGAACTCACTTTGACTTCCTGCTTTTTTTATAGTGGTACCTAAGCAGCAAAATACATCATCAACTTTAAATAAATCTTTGTAATTGGATAAATTTTCAAAATCAATAATTGTTTCAAAAATCTTGTTATCATTATTTTCAAGTGGCTTTCTTACCAGTGCATGAATTTGAATATAATCATCACTTTTTGTCAGAAGTTTTAGTAATTCATTTCCAACTAATCCGCTTGCTCCAACTATTAATGCACTTTTATTTTTCATAATGTTTTTTTGAAAATTTGCTATTGCTGTCAATTTTAAGTCTATTATCGCGAAACCATTTAATAAAATTATCCCATTTTTCTTCGTTTGTATTAAACCAAGTATCAAATTCTGCGGGATTTCCTTTTCTCAATAACCAATGATTATATGCTTCCATGTGTCCGGCTTTATACACTTTGAACTGGTAATCAAAAAGTGTATTTGGATATAGCGTATTATTGCCTGTTTTAAAATATAGGTTTACGAAATTTTGCCTTATTCTATCTAACGAATTCATGTCAATTTGATTTTCGGTAAAAACAGATTGTAATAATAGAGGCTCATAAATTCCTGTACCAAAGGGCAATTGTTTTAATTCAGGACCTTGATTATCCTTTATTATGGTTTTTGTAGATTTGCTAAAACTAACTGATGTTGGTGAAACAGAGCTAAATTTAATTTCACTTTTGTAAGTATCGTATAAAAGTTTGCTGATTTCTCCAGTTCTTTTACTACTTCGTTCCAAATTCATAAATATTTCGCCGTAAATCATACCCCAAACTTCTTCGTTGGAGCTAATATAAATTAAGCAAGCACGATAATAGTTTGATGCAAAATCGGGCTCTACTTCAATGCCTTTTTCATACGACCTGAGTGCTTCGCCAATATTTTTGTTCGACCAAAAAAGATTTCCTTTTTCAAAGTACAGCATTCCGGATAATGGAAATTTGGATAAACCTTCGTAATATGTTGAAATTGCATCATCGCGTTGCATGGAAATTTCATAGCTTTTTCCTAAAATCTCGAACAGCTCGGTAGTAACTTCTTTATGTTCTTTGATGGATTCAAGTATAATGATTGCATTTTTATAATCTTCCTTTAAAAAATAAGCATAGCCTAATTCATACGCATAATTATAGTTTTCGGGATCAAGCGTTACGGATTCTTTTAATAATTTGATTCCTTCGTCAATTTTTTGTTCGTTTATTAAACTAATTGCGCTTTGAGCTTTTATTAAAGCTAACTCCTTTTGAACTTGAGCATTAGATAATTGTAAGTAAGAAAGTAATAATAATGTAAAAAATAGTGGTTTTATTTTCATTGAATTTAAATGCTCGATTTTAATGTTTATTATTGTTTTTTGATGATTTGTTTCATTAAAAAACAAATTTTTTTTTGCAAAAATAACTTTTCTTACCAATTTGTAGAATATTTATAGTTAAAGATGCTAATATTCAAATTGGTTAAGTTTAAAATTAAAATAATGCTCAAGAGTTTTTTTGAAAATTACTATTAATTTTTTCTGCAAAGGCAATAATATGTCCGTCAGGGTCAGCAAAATAACAAACCTTATCGCCCCAATCCATGTCTGTAATTGGTTGAATGACTGTTGCTCCAATTTTTACGGCATGTTCAAATTCAAAATCAATATTTTCAACATTCAAATACAGTTCACAGCGGGGTATGCCATTTCCTAAATCGGGATGAACTGTTTTTGGGGTAATAATCTTTGCAATTCCATCATTTGGCATTAATCCTAATTTGCAATTTTCCGATAAAACAAATTCGGACATTCCAGGAACATCTATAATTGGCGAACATCGAAACAAATTTTCGTAAAATTGTTTGCTTCGTAATTGGTCTTTTACGTATAAAATTATTTCAATACTCTTTATCCCCGACATCTTATTTGCTTTTTTAAAGTTAAGTTCAATTTTCACTTTGTTGAAGTAAACTTAAGGATTTACTGAATGTGACTCAATTACCTATTGCAGGCTTTATTAGCTGGAAACATACCCCAAATTACTCAGAAATTGGTATAGCGTACGAGCCTGTTTTAGTTGTTATAACTTATTTATGTCAACTACCTAATTCATTTTCAATTTAGTCAATGGGTTCCCATAATTGCACTTTGTTACCTTCTCCGTCTAGAATATGAATAAATTTACCATAGTCATAAGTTTCAATGTTATCAACAATTGTTACTCCTTCCTTTTTCAGTTCTGCAACAAGTTTTTCCAGGTTTTCAACTCGATAGTTAATCATAAAATCTTGTTGAGTAGTAGTTCCAAAGTATTCGGTGGTTTCGGGAAATGGTGTCCATTGAGTCTGAGCTTTCGTAGCACTATCTCGACTTTCGTACCATTTAAATGTTGCTCCATAAGGGTTTGTTTCAAATCCAAGGTGTTTCTGATACCATTCAGTCATTTTTTTTGGATCTTTACATTTAAAAAATAAGCCACCAATTCCTGTTACTTTTTTCATTTTTTATTATTTTTTGTTATTATTGAATTAAAAAGAAAATCTAAGATAAAAAGTTGCATTAAGTATCAATATTGTAAATAGATTTTCATTCCTGTTAAATTTATTGTCTTGGTTATTTTTGTATTTTTATCGACAACTTATATTTATCATAACTCCTTCTTTCATTCCGGGGCAAAGTGTAATATTTATTTTTTTATTGTTTAAATAGTCACAATTATGTTCCGAAGCAAACCAAGTGTATTTTTTTTTATTTATCAAATAATCTTTCATAGCCTTGTAATTTTGTTGACTTTCAAATAGTTCGATATAAACTATTTTCAAACTTTCGATATGCAAGTAAACAGTGATTTTTTGATTAAATTTGTCTTTTATGTAGTAGTTAAATGCAGTAATGGAATCTAATTTATACTCCTTAGGAAGAATTTTTAATAGTGAATCTCGTTTAGGCTGAATTTGTAAAAGATACTGAGATAGGTATAAATTTTTATCGAATTGTTTAATGTTAAAAGCTTGGGCTGACAAATTCTTCCCAATATTAAAAATCAACAAGACGATTAATAATTTGATAATAGGATTCGATATTTTTTTCATATTTTAAAATGAAGGACAACTCACTGCTCGACTTTTTCGTACTTTTGAATATGACATCGATTTAGGAATTCTGATATCGTATTTATAATCCAACACTTTTGATTCTTTTTTATCGATTTTAAAATTCCAAATCAATTCCCCATCTTCCCGATTAAAAATAGCTTGTTCTAAGTTTTGTAAGCCATATTTGACTTTATCATCATTAAAATACACTGGTATCTGATCAATAACTTTTACCATAAATGCCTCTTCGGAATTGTTTTTAATAGTTAAATTAATACCAGCTTTTTCAACATTATAATTATTAATAATACCCGACTGATTTTCGGCATAAACTTCCTTACGAATTCCTTGTATGATATTATCTTTTCCTAAATAAACACTTAGGGTATCGTTTTCGGCATAAGTATTTAAAAAGGTAGTGCCCATAAATGAGCCTTTATTGTAAATATTTGTTTTTCCCGAAATCAAACTATATTTGTTCCAATCGGGTATTTGAGCCATCAAAAAACCAAAGGGGTCAATTTTGGGAATTAATAAATAATAATAACAAGCGTTAATGCTGTATTCATTTACGTCAATCAAATAAGGTTTTGAGTCGGAGGGAATAGAATATTTATGTTTTATATCGTACTCAGCAATGGTGTTTGCTACCTCAATCTCTCTAAAGTTCACTCCATCGCGAGTAGTAACTTTTGGATTATTTGCATTTAGTTTTGGAGTATTAAATCCTTCACTTGGTGAAGCCGTTGATAGTTTTAAATCGATATTTTCCCAAGCAAAACCAGTTGCATTATAAACATTAGCTCTGAAAATAAATTTTAATGGATTGCTTGGACCTTGATATTTACAATCGTACATTGGAGCCCAACCGGCTTTGATAGTTAAAAACTTAAAGTTAAAATCAATATTTTTTGGTGAGCTGTTTAACACCGTAACCATAATTTCGGAGGTTGATTTTTGAATATTTGTGCTAAGCTCTTTAATTTGATTCCGAAATTTATTCAAACTAAGTTGTAAGGAATTTTCTTTTTGCGATAAATTGAATATTTCGGTACTTAACTCATAATATCTTTTGCTAAAAAAAAGCGAAGCTTTTTCAATTTCAGCTACTGATACTCCCTTTGCTAAACCACCTATTGATTCATCCTTGAAAAGCATATCTTTTTCCTTGTTAAGTGTCTCCAATTTGCATTTTAATACACCTAACTCATTCACAATCCGATTAATACTGTCTTGATAAACTAAAATTAATTGATTATTTTCTTTTCGCTCTTTGATATAATTTATTTTTTCGGTAACCATAATAATCTCCACCTCAGAATTTGAGGTATTAATATTTATTGTGTTTGGTACAATTTCGGGGATTAAATCGGTGAAAATAATCGTAGTTTTTCCCTGTGGCAACGAAACTGTTTTTTGATAGTTTATTTCGGCTGAAGAGTTGTAAACTGTAACACTTTTAATATTAGCAGTGGTTTCGATATCTTTGTTTTGTCCATAAGATATTAAAGAAATAGCTAAGAAAAGGATTAAAAAATATGGATTTTTCATACGTTTAAAATTTAATTTTTGATTGAATTATTAAAATCTAACAACAATTCGTACAATAAATTGGAGGTTTGAAATAAACTATTAAACAAAGATAAAGAAAAAAGTAGATTCAAAAAAATATCACTCACTTTAATTAATTAAAATGAATTTAATAAAAATATGTAAGGTAATCTATAAATATTTGCCTTTTGCAATGTGTTGAATATTAATAATAAATGAATACTCAATCTTTCACCTAATTTTTTTATCTTTGCAGTTCAATCAA
>CAZFPO010000072.1:0-14496 GCA_964521105.1 uncultured Lentimicrobiaceae bacterium
ATCTAAAAGAACTTACAGATGTCCTACAAAACGTAAATGGGTGTCAAAATTGAACACCAATGAATATACAAAAGTACCCTATTTATAAACTTTCAACCTTTTCTTAGATTAGAGCCAAAAATTTTAAACCAATTAGTATTGTGCTCATCAAATCTTCAATTTAGTTATTATCCCATCAAAAAGCATCATGAAAATAATATTAACATTCCTATTTTTAAGCTTTTGCGTTTTTCAATCTAATTTATTTGCACAGAATCCTGAAAAAACCGATTCAATTCATAGCTTAAACGAGGTTGTAATTACATCGTCAAAAGTATCTAAGTTGCTCGAAAATTCTGCTGAGATAATTCGGATTATTGATGCAAAAGAAATTGCAAAATTAAATGCAGGCAATATGGCCGAAGTGCTAAACCACATCACTGGGATTCATATCGAAGGTGGAACTGGAAGCGGTTTACCGAACCGAAGTATCATAAACATGAACGGTTTTCCAGCCAATTACAATTTAGTTTTGATTGATGGTGTCCGTCTATTGTCCGATCATATTCACACGGGATAAAATTTGGAGTTAATTCCTGTAGAGTGCATCGAACGCATCGAAATTATCCGCGGAGCATCTTCATCGCAATATGGCTCAGATGCTATGGGCGGAATAATTAATATCATCACAAAAAGTGGCAGTGAAAAGACACACTATGGTTTAAATATTTCTCAAGCTTCATTTAATACTACAAATGGAGGCATATCAGTTTTAACACCAGTAAATGAACAAGTTCGCATTTCAATGTTTGCTAATTGGGAACAGTCGGATGGCGTTGAAATTATTGCACCAGTAAACCGAATAGGTAAAATGGGGTATAATCAATTTTCGATAATGAATAAAACTGAGGCAAAAATATCCAATAAACTTTCAGCATTTTTAAACACAATGTACGTTAGTAATCGCATGGAATTTTCGAATGATAAAAAAAATGCCAGTTTATTTATTCCAACGATTGGAACAAATTATACTCTTTCTGATAAATTTTTGATTCACACCCAAGTCTCCATGTCGATTTGGGAAGCAGAACAGAATATGGAACTTATCAAACTAATTCAACCCGAATTATTTGTATACTACACTGGCATTAAACATAATACTATTCAGATTGGTGCGGATTATAAATACAATTATTACAGTCGGTCAAAAGTATTAGGGAATGATCAAACTTCGATTGGTTTATACATTCAGGACGAGTATGAAATATTTAAACATTTTGTATTAATGGGAGCTTTACGAATTGATAAAGTAGATGAATTAGCTGAAGTATTATCACCAAAATTTGCAATATTATTTAAACCCAACCAAAAAATTCATTGGCGAATTTCTGCTTCGCGCGGATTTCACACTCCTACTGTTCAAGAAAAGCATGAAGAAGCTTACGGTCATAGCGGAAGAGCTCTCCGTTTTGGAAATCCTGACTTAAAGCCAGAATACAGCACTACGTATAATACAGGTGTCGAATTATTTATAAACAAGTATTTTTCGACCTACTTTAATGCTTACTATAGTTCAATCGACAACATGATAGTTCCTGTATACAAAGGTGTTTGGTATCAAGATTCGACAAAAGATGTGTGGATGCGTCAAAACATTCATCATGCTAACATTTGGGGATACGAAGGATTCGTTCAATTTAAATGGAACGAAAAAATTAAATTGGAAACTGGCTATAGTTTTTCGGACAATATCAATAATTCAACACAGCGACAACTCCCCTATTCGCCAGGTTCGGCTTTTATTGCTAAAGGACAATTTTCGCAAAAAATCAACTCAGATATTAAAGTGGAAGGATTTATCAATTATCGTTTTGTTCATGGTCGCAGGGCATGGAACTGGAAACCAGCTAGTGGTGAAGCCATCGATAATTTAGATGGAATGATTACCAAACTCAACGATTATCAAAAACTTGATGCAGGAATTTCTTTGAAATTCAACAATAAATATACTGTTTACAGTGGATTTTATAACATTTTGGCTAATAAAATTGAAACCCTCGATGATGCCTATACCGTGTTTGCTGGTAAAACTTTGTTTAGAATTGGGTATAAAATGTTTTTATAAATTAACACTACTGACCGATTAAAAGTTTGAGACCTCCTTCGGCGGTTAAAACCTCCTTCGGCGGTTAAAACCTCCTTCGGCGGTTAAAATTCATCTCCGTCAGCCGACGGATACCAATGACAGAATTTAGCATCTGCCTCATTTCCAATTTGTTATAAATTTTCAAAATTTTTATATTTGAAACAAGTTTTCTTACCACTTTTTTGCTTGATCAAAAAAGTTGCAAAAAAATCAAGAAAAAAATATCGCTATCCCCCCACAATAAGTTTTCATCTACAAATCTAAAAAAAGGGGTGACTGCATGGCAGTCACGATGCAAGCACTTTTTATGATTTGTAACGATTCAACTTATTTCAAGCCAACGACACGCCCACGCTCCGCCAGCTGGCGGATTCATTTGCCACCGCACAAGTTTAGCAGTTTTAGTATTTTTAGTTTTCAAAGGAATCCTCTCTACGTTCGGATGTATCTGTTTGATTACGCTATCGCGGTTGCTTCGCTTAGGCGAACCCGAAACACAAAACCCGAAACTCGAAACAATGAATCCGTTGACTCAGGGCATCGCTTTACAAACTGTCATCAACTCTTTATTTTCAAAAAATTTCGAATAACTTCTCTGAATTACAAGGCTTTTGGTGAGTTCAGTAATGATAAATTATCAATCATCAGAGTCCCTATTAGGATACTCTAATAACGTTATATCCTAAAAAGCTGGTGAGTGTAAATTAATCGACAACTTCAACCAAAACCGATCCACATTCAACATTATCATAAATCAATTTAATCAAGTAAACACCTTTTGTCATCGGACCTTTGTTAATGACAAAATTATCACAATTGAAATCTTTTTGAGTTTGCATTAATTTGCCTTGTAAGTTATACACTTTTGATTCAACTACGTTATATTTTTTATCCAATTTGATAGTTGTTTGAGCTTTAAAGGGATTTGGAAAAGCTATTGCTTTATTTTTCAAATCTGAGTTATTCCAAATTCCTCCACCAAAATCAACCGAATACAATCGAATATTATCAATCATCCAGCCCTCTTTATTGGTTTGATTTCCATCGCTAATAAAATTAAAACGCAAGATGGTAGTATCTGTATCCCAAATATTATTTTTAACAGGCATAGTAAAATTAGTAATTCTAGTAGTTACCCATCCATCCGATTTGCCTGAAAAGCCAAAATTTCCATTTATTAAACTATCGTGATGATTATAAATATTCAGTGAAACATCGTCACCAAAAAACAGGGTTCCAAAACCCGGAATTTGGTCATCGTCAATAATATTATTCCAAGTTGCCCCCCTATCGTACGAAACCGTAATAAAGCCTCCATCTTTTAGAGTGTCGGTGTCAAATTTATGTTGAAATTCAACGCTGACACTATAAGGATACCATTCTACATTTTCAGCACTTAGATATAAGTCAAAGTAAGAATAATTATTTGAAGGATAACTATTTATTGTATCCGTAGCCAATGCATTTGGAACCGAAAAAGCGGTATCAAAAAAGTTTTTTGAAGGCGTTCCAATTTGCCAGATATTCTCGGGAATATCATACATTATCACTTCAACTAAAGGTTTTTCAAACGTAATGGTATCCCATGTATAAATTGGATATTGGGCAAATAATAAAATATTGCAAAAAAATAAAATACCAGACAGAAAATATTTTTTCATAAAAAATTGAATTTGAATAAATACTAAATGCAAATTTACTCTATTCTTAAATAAATTATCTCAAAAATCAAATATTTTACATCAACAATCAAATCATCAGAGTCCCTTTTAGGAGACTATGATGGCAAAATAGTAATAAACCCTTTGTCGCGATGGTTACAAAATAGTGGCGTCTCGGCTCCGATCGACGACCAAAAAACTTGATTAATAACCATAAAAAGGTTTAATTTAGGACTATATTAAAAACTAATTCAGATTATTAGCGATACTTTACTACGAAAAACAACATAATATTAATACGAAAATTATTACATACCAAATAAACAATTTGAATCAAATCACTTCTTATTTATAGTAAAAGAAAAGGCAACACTTTTATAAACAAAAATGGCTTTTACAGCCAAAATACATTAAACTTATACATCAATTCACAAAATAATCATATTTTTACTTGCAAGTTATATTGCATTGTACTATCTTTGCTTCGGATAAAAAATTTCAATTATTAATTTAATAGCGATTACGTCTATGAAAACAAAATTTCTTGTATTTACTTGTTTACACCTTCTATTTAATTTTTCAATGTCTCAAATTTCACAAACAACCATCAATACTAAGACAAATGAAGCCAATCAAAAAAAATTATTGATTTTTGATTCTATTAACTCATCTTACAATATTTTAGACAATAACAATAATAAAGTAAATACATCCTTCACCCCTACGAGAGTGAATAGCTCTTCAAATGCATACAGCATGACCGTGAGCCAACAAAATGCTTTATCAACAAATAAGGACTTGAATTTAATAATGTTGACCCACCGAGGAGGTCCAGTAAATGGAACTGGCGGACAAATCATTTCATCGTATTCCATTAACGGCGGAACTTCATGGGACACCGTTAACATTGTTTATGATGGAAATCCTAATCTAGGTAGATTTCCATCGGGTGTAATATATAATCCTCAAGGGAATACGAATGTAAACAATGCTTGGGCTGTGGTTGCAGGACCAGCACTTACATCAAATGGAAGTAATTGGGGGTACGATTATTTCGCAATGAAAAGATTTGGTACAACCACACCAATAAAGTATGTAAAAGATCATTTAAATAACAAGCGACTATGTAGAAATAACATGCAAGCAACTAACGCAGGAACATTTTGGATGACCGGAGATGCACATACCGACAATGGCACTGTATATACTGGGTATAATCATGTTTTATGGAAAGGTGTTTTTAATTTAGGAAACATAACATGGACGGATCAAATAATTTCTCCGAATTTATTAATAAAACCTTCTTTAGGCGTGCCAGCAGGAAGACCTACTTCAAGTGTAGCGTTTTCGGAAGATGGTCAGATTGGTTATTTTATTACATTTGGAATACCTGCTGGAACGAACCTTTATTACCATCGTCCCATTGTCAAAAAAACAATTAATGGAGGGCAGACATGGGTTGATTTGCCTGACTTTAATTTTTCGAACTTAAATCAATTTTCACAACATTTGCCACATACCAGCCAAGGAAATGTGGCACCCAATTTTGACTACATTAAAGATGCTATAGTGGACAAAAATGGACAATTACACATTCTATCATTTATTATTGGAGGTACATCAACAAGTATAGATTCAATTGATTACTTTGTTCCAATCTCAAATTTGAAATCATATTTATTCGATATTTACACTACTGATACTGGCTGGGAAGCCGAATTAGTAGATATTGTTAAAGCAATGGATGTTACATTCGCTTTTGGCGATTTAACATTTGAAGCAAGACCACAGATGGCAATCTCAACAGATAGGTCTAAAATATTTTATACTTGGTCTGATACTCAACCAAATATGAGTACTTCTAACGAATATCCAAATCTTATTATCAGTGCATTTGATGTTGACACTAAAGCCCGAACTGAGTCCTTTAATGTAACAAATAATACCGAACACTCAGGTAAAGCATACTTGCACACAACAGCACCACAAGCATGGCAATATGACACAACATTTATTATCCACAATGTAATAACTGAACTTGGGAATAGTGATATTACCCCTGTATCCTATCTTTATTTACAAGGAATTCAAATCCACGAATCGGACTTTAAGTATGTACCTGTATCGTATGCAGTTATAAACTCAAACGCTGGTGGATTATCCGCATCTGTCAATAATGTGCCCATAAATACATTTTCTAAACAGTTAAAAGGAACTTCTGTAACCTTTAATGCCAATCCTTATTCAGGCTATTCGGTTAAACAATGGAAGGTAAATGACACCATTGTTGTAGGCAACCATACAAATACACTTGTGTTAAACAACATACAAAATCGCATTCACGTTACTGTTGAATATGATTATTTGGTTACTTTCTCCGTCATAGATGGCAATGGGACCATAACTGCAACTGACAATGGCAATACAATTAATTCAGGAACATCCATAATATCCGGACAAAACATTGTTTTTACAGCAAATCCAAATGTTGATTATGTTGTTCGGGAATGGAAACACAATGGGTTTGTCGTTACAGGGAACACTAGTAACACATATTCTATTAACAACATCCTTTCATCAGCCGATGTTACGGTTGAATTCAGACATCAAAACTCATCATTATTGACTTTTGATGTTAACGGAGGAAACGGAACAATTTCTGCTAGCGTTGATGGCTTCAATACATTAACAAACAGCTATATAGAAAACGGAAAAGACATCACTTTTAATGCTATCCCTGCAAATGGATACCGAATTAAAAATTGGAAGTTAAATAATACTATCGTTCAAGGAAACACTTCAACATCATTTGTATTAAACAATATTCAACAAACATCGGATGTAAGAGTAGAGTTTGAACAAATAACACACATGGTCACATTCAGTGTAATAGGTGGTAATGGTTCTTTGGTTGCGTCTTACAATAGCAGCATCATTTCGAATAATAGTCAAATACCTCAAGGTGCTAACATACAGTTTAATGCCAATCCATTGTCAAACTATCATGTAAAAGAATGGAAGTTAAACGATGCAGTGGTTTTTGGTAATACCTCAAATATTTTTACTGTAAATAATTTGCAAGCAGACATCATAGTTACCGTAGAGTATGAAGAGACAATTTACAATTATTACAACGTATCATACTCTGTTTATGGCGGTAACGGAAATTTATCGGCAATAGTTGATGGAACATATATATCCCCAGGTTCCTCAGTTCAAGCTAATAAGGATGTTGTTTTCACAGCAATGCCAAACAACAATTTTGTTGTAAAAGAGTGGAAATTAAACAATGCTGCAATTTACGGTAATACTGGCAATAATTATACGCTTTCAAATCTTCAAGAACATTCAACAGTATCCGTTGAATTTAAACCCAACGATATCCGCATTGATGAAAATGGAAATTCCAGTATAGTAATTTACCCCAATCCCTTCGTCAATATTTTTTACATCCTATCTAATAATTTCTTCAAAATGGAAGTTTTGAATATCCAAGGCAAAGTGGTTGTTGAAAAACTAATCGAAAGCGGATTAAATGAAATAGACATGAGTGCTCATCAAGCTGGAGTTTATATTATAAAACTCAGCAATAATGATGAAAGACATATTTTTAAAATCAATAAACTAAGGGAATAGTAACTTAAATCCGACAAACGAAAATACGAATGAAAAACATCAAACTTTAATATGAAAATAAAATCCCTGTTTTTAGCATTAGCATTCATAAGTAGTAGCTTCTTATATTCACAAACTGAAATGAATATTCATAAAAGCTATGGCTCTGTTTTCAATATCCCAACCAATTCAATCGATAGTGTTACATATTCTTTTATTACACCAGAAAGCACACCAACCATAATTACATTACCCGTTGAAAGTGTAAATCCAAATTCATCTATTCTGTATGGAGTTATTTTAAATGATGGTGGGAATCAAATAATCTCTAGAGGATTCTGCTGGAGTACAAATCCAACTCCAACCATCTCAAACAGTTTATCCACAAATGGATTGGGGAATGGGTTGTTTTCGGAAAATGTATCATCACTTTCGCCAAATAACATTTATTATGTTCGTGCTTATGCCACTACTAGTGATGGAACTACCTATGGCAACGAACTTCTTTTTTCTACCATCTATTCGCCTTTAGTTACCACATTACCACTTTATGACATTAAAGGTAATTCAGCCAGAGCAAGTGGAGCAATTATAAATAATGGTGGAGATAATATTACTTCTAAAGGATTTTGTTGGAGCACAAATCCAAATCCTTCTATTTCAGACAATTTCACAACTTCCTTTGATGCCACAATGACTGGATTAATTTCTGAAACCACTTACTATGTTAGAGCATACGCAACCAATAGTTCAGGCACATCATACGGCAATACAATCAGCTTCAATTCAGGAAAATTAATTGGCACTTTATATGCTGGTGGTTTGGTGTTTTACAACGATGGAAATGGGCATGGCTTGGTATGTGCCGAAAGTGATCAAAATACTAATGCTCCATGGGGATGCTTTGGTATGACTATTGGCGGGACTTCAATTGACATAAATACTGGTTTGACAAATACAAATGCAATAGTTGCAAGTTGTACCAATAATGGTATTGCAGCAAAAATAGCATTTGACTTAGTCTTAAATAGCTATAATGACTGGTTTCTACCATCAAAAAATGAATTAAATTTAATGTATCTCAATCTAAAAACCAATTATTTAGGTGGAAATTGGTCATCAAATTATTGGAGTTCGAGCGAGTATCTAAATAATGCATCAGAAAATGCTTGCGTACAAAGTTTTGATGATGGAAGTCAAGGCAATACTTCAAAAAATCAATCCTTTGGTGTACGTGCTGTTAGAGCTTTTTAAAATAAATTTCATACATAATATTCAAAAAACATGAAAAAATATATTTATACAACCATTTTAGCTACTTTCTTATTTACTAATGGATTGATAATTAATGCACAAAACATTAATATACATTTTAAAGATGGTTCAAGCAGCTCATTTGTTATTGAAAATATCCAAAAACAAACATTTGAAACTGAAACCATGAAGTTTCATCTTAAAAACGGTAATATTTATTCATGGTCAATTGCCTCAATCAATTCCATTTCATACAGTACTCCCTTAAAAATTTACGAAAACGACTCGGATGAAAATTTCATTAAAATTCAATTATATCCTGTTCCTACAGACAATATTATCAATATTTTTTACAAGCTCAACAACGATGAAGACATTACTATAATTATTTTTGACATGTTAGGTAAAATAATCTTTATTGAACATATCGGCAAAAAATCTTCCGGAGAAAATAATTTTTCATTAGATGTGTCCCGTTTTTCAAAAGGACTATACACCTGCTATTTAAAAGGTATAAGTAATTCAGTAGTGACAAAATTTATCAAAAATTAATATGAAAACAAAAACAACTATCCTTTTTCTTTCTTTACTATTGACAAACACGCTGTATGCTCAAATATTGATGAATATCCACAAAAACGATGGCACAACGTTACACTTTCCATTAGTTATTGTTGATAGCATCACTTACACAAATCACCTTGAATACAACACTTTAGTAATTAGCACTTTGCCTGCAGGAAACATTGCTTCAACTTCAGCCATATTATACGCAAATATTCTAAGTGATGGCGGTGCAACCGTTATCTCACGAGGATTTTGTTGGGATACTAATCCAAACCCAACTACATCTAACAACACTTCCTATAACAATTCTGGAACTGGAGGGTATTCAAGAAAACTATTTACATTATCTCCAAATACCACATATTATGTCCGTGCATTCGCAAATAACGGCAATGGTCATATCTATGGCAATGAAATTAGTTTTACTACCACCGAAAGTGGAGGTTTATATACCGAAGGAAATGGAGTTTTATTCGACGGATACCAATATCCATCAATTGTTTACACATATGGAAAGGAATGGATGTCAGAAAATCTCAGAACATCAATATACTCAAATGGAGAATTAATCCCAAATATTACAAATGATGGACAGTGGGTTACGTTAACTACAGGCGCTTGGGCATCCTATAATAATATCTCCCAATATGAAAATACATACGGAAAGTTATATAACTGGCATGCAGTTTCGGACAGTCGAAGTGTATGTCCATCGGGCTGGCATGTTCCTAGCAATCAGGAATGGACAGATTTAGTTAATTTTTTAGGAGGACAAAATATTGCAGGTGGCAAACTAAAAAATTTTGAACCACAATATTGGACACAACCTAATATAGGTGCAACCAATGAAAGTGGATTTAATGCCTATCCTTCTGGATCAAGAGGAAGTTCTATAGGTGTTTTTAGTGACTCAGGGAATCGCGCAGTTTGGTGGAGTTCGAATCCATATGGGTCGGATGCTTGGGGAATAACAGTATATTATAATAGCATTTCTTCAAGTAATTTTCACGTAGATAAAAAAGCTGGATTTGCAATTAGGTGTATTAAAGATTAATACTATTACATAAATTTATCTTATTTATTGTCCCAAACCTTAGATTAAAAACAACATTACTTCACAATCGTAATTACCGATGAAATCCAGTATTATTTGAGGCAATCGTAATAATAAAGTCAAATATTCACTTTATTTATGGCTAAACAACAACAAATCAATATGTGAAAAAAAAAAAAATCTAAAAAATCATCAGAGTCCTTTTCAGGATACTTTGATGGTGAAATAGTAAAAAATCCCTTTGTCCTAATGGTGGAAAAATATTGGAGTGAATAATTTACCTGAAAAAGAATTTTCAATTTTAGTAAACTACAATCAACTATTTTCATCAAAAGAATCCCATCTCATAAATTACTTGTAGGTTTGCACTTATTTTTAAATTAAAACACTCTAACAAACTACCATGGCAATTACAATTTCTGAAGTTAAAACGTCAAGCGATTTAAAACAATTTATCTCCCTACCAGCAAAAATCCATAAACATCACAAAGAGTGGATTCCATCATTACTCAACGACGACAAATCCATATTCACACCCGAACTTAATGAAGCCTATCAATATTGTAGCACTATTCGTTTGTTGGCTCGTAGCGACAACAAAGTGGTTGGACGCATCATGGGTATTGTGCATCACCATTACAACCAATCGCAAAACGAACAAAATGCCCGTTTTGCTTTTATGGAAACGTACGAAGATAAAGAAGTTTTTGAAGCTCTAATAAATGCCATTGAAAAATGGGCTTTAGAACAAAATTGCACCAAAGTAGTTGGTCCATTGGGATTTTCGGACAAAGATCCACAAGGATTTCTCATCGAAGGTTTCGACCAACAAACCATGATGGTAACCAATTGTAGTTTCCCGTATATGAATCAGTTTATCAACGAATTGGGTTATACTCCTCACACCCGATTGGTGGAATACAAACTCCCGTTGACCGACCAAATGATGAATCGTATTTCTCCGTTTGCCGAACGGGCATCACGCAATCCAAATTTTAAACTACACACGTTTACCTCTACCCGTGAAATAAAACCTTACATAAGACCCGTTTTTGATCTCATCAACCGAACGTACAAACACATTTACGGTTTTTCGCCACTCAGCACGCGCGAAGCCGATGATTTTGCAAACCGCTACCTGCAATTTATCAAACCTGGTTTGGTAAAAGTAGTAACCAATCCCGAAGGTTTGGTAGTTGCTTTTATAGTGGCAATGGCTGATTTTAGCAAAGGTATCAAAAAAGCTCGCGGAAGAGTGTTTCCTTTTGGATGGATTCCAATTTTGTACAGCATGAAAACGAGCGACACCATAGTGTTGATGCTAGGAGCCATCGACGAAGAGTATCGCAACAAGGGAATCGATGCTCTCATGGGCGAAAGTCTGCTCAACGAATCTCGCCGCTTGGGTTATCGCTTTATGGACAGCCACCTGATTATGGAATCAAACATTAAAATGCGACAGGAAATGGAGCGTTTGGAGGGAACAGAACTGTATAAGAGGTATTGCATATATCAAAAGGATATTAAAATCCCTTAAATATGCATTGAATTTTGAAAAAAAATTGCGACATTGAATGAAAATACGATAAACATAAAAATCACAAAATTCAATAAAAATAAATATCTTTGTAATGTTGAATATGGTATTTTATCCAAAAATAATCAGACATCAAAGCAAAGAGTCATGAAAAAACAATCAATTGCAATTTCAATTCTGCTAATTCTATTTTCAAATTCACTGTTTTCTCAAACATATACTCTCGATTTTGAAATAACAGTGAATGATAATTTAGTTACATTTACAAATCTTTCGTCTTGCAGTTGTAGCGGTATCATTTACCCTTTTGTTCATCTTAATTTTGGCGACACTACTACAGGAACAATTAATGAAAAGCAACTCGGTAATAATTCACAAACTCATTATTATAATTATCCTGGCACATACACAGTGCGAGGAATTTTACATGCGAATGGAACAAATTGTTCCTGCATAGATACTATATACAAACAAGTAACGATAACAACCATTGGTGTGAATTGCCATGCCGATTTTTGTTATCATACCTATTATAACAGCAACTTCCAATCATGCGTTGATTTGATAAACACATCAACTTCACATGATAGTATAATTTTCTATACTTGGGAAGGACCTCAAGGGTTTATTGCTACTAATTTATATAATCCTACAATGTGTTATCCATCAGGATACATTATTAATGGAGCAACTTTAACTATATCAACCGAAAATTCATGTGAAAGTCAAATTACCAAGTTTTTCATTAGTGATTACTCCGATTGCGACACAATTATATCAACAAATATTGGTCATACCGAAAGCAACAACATTTCTGTCATTTTAATTAATAATGGTATAGAAATCACTCAAAATGACAATGTTGAAAACTATGAATTAGTCATTTCAGATATCCTTGGACGAGTTAGAAAAAAAGTACACATTAACGACAAAACCACACACATAAGTAACACGGACATTAAAGAAGGAGTATACATTTACATCCTTTACAAAAACAATCAGATTTATAAAGTTGGGAAATTTTTTAATTATTGAGCAACAAAATTTTATATCAAATAATTTCACTAATCTACTGACATTAAGTGAATTAAATTACAACAACAAACATCTAAATGGGAATATTATTTGTACTTTTCTTGTATTTTATTATAATATTTATCACCAGTTTAATTCTTGCCATTATTTCTCTAGTAATCTTTTTAATATTTAGCAAAAAAGAAAATCGTAAAAGAGTGGTACTTATGTCAGTTTTTTCGCCATTTGTAGGATTTTTCACTCTATCTTTTTGCTTGCTTTTTAGTACCATTTTAATTTCCGAAATCAAAAAAATTGACATAGGAATTGGCGACATTTGGTATGTTCCATTGCCTAACAATTGTCAACTTACATTCATTGATGTACCTGAAAAAGCGTTCATCATAAAAAACAGTCAAACTGTTATTTCTGATGTAATTAAAATTCAACAAACTGAAAACTTAATATTTGGAAAAAGATGCAATAACACATACTTTTCTTACAACACAAAAACAAATGAATTACTTGAGTTTTCTAGCGAGAACGAACTAATAACTCAAAATTCAAATAATAAACCGAATCTCATTAAGGCAACAGATTTCTACAATGATAAACGAGCGGAAATTGCAGGTTTTTTGCCTATATTTGCTGGAATTTATTCATTTATACTGAGCATTTTAGCAGTTTATTTATTAAAACGAATTATTTTCTTAAAAGAAAAATCACATTAAAATATTGATATAATATTTAAAAATGAAGCTCAATTTAAAAATTTCATGTATAATTTTCTTTGTAGGCTTAACCTTCCTATCTCAGGCTAAAAATCTCACCTATCCAAGTAAAAAGGAAATAAACAAACGCATAAACTATTTACAAAGAGTAATTAACCAACCTTTAGAGTCTAATTCCGAAATTATGAAACTAGGATTGCAAAATCCGGAGTTTATGCTTTTCACCTATGCATTTTCATCATATGCTCTCACAAATTTGGCTATAAAAGATTCTTGCTATAAAACCCAAGCCATCCAAATAATTAAAGAATCCATCACTAAAGTTCTCGAACTCAAAATTAGCAGATCTTACGGCATCGAAAAACCCCTCGAAGTGCTCGATTCTATTCCAAATTATTCAGTTTTATACTTAGGTCACGTAAATTTAATGATTGGCTGCTTTAGACTTCTTTCGACCGATAGCACCTTTAATTCGCTTAATGACAATATTTCAAAGTCATTATTTACACGATATAATCAAACATCTTTTCTAAACCTTGAATCATATACATCCTCCATTTGGATACCTGATAATACAGTTGCTTTGGCTTCTCTAAAATTACATAGTGTAAATGCCAAAAATAATTACGATTCGGTGTGCAAAAAATGGGTTCAGTATGCAAAAAAGAATTACTTGGATAAAAAAACGGGAGTTCTGTTTTCAACCATAAATTCTAAAACAGGAAAACCAATTGAAGAACCACGCGGGTCGATGATTGGTTGGAGCATCATGTTTATTTATCAATTCGATCCCGATTTTGCAATTGATTTGTATTTTAATTACAAAAAACATTTCAGCAAAAACTACTTGGTTTTCCGTCTTTTCAGAGAGCGTTATAATAACAGCTGAATTCAAGTTATAAATGCAACTTTTTGATTTGACAAATTTAGTAATAAAA
>CAZFPO010000073.1:0-14241 GCA_964521105.1 uncultured Lentimicrobiaceae bacterium
CTAGTTGCAATTGGATTAAAGCGTTTTTGATTTTTTATCGGACAATAGTGAAAATGAATTGATTTTGTCATAAAATTTGCAACATCGAAGCAAATTTTTCGCCAAAATCTTTTAAAATTTTCACACATATAAGGCTACCAATATTCGACACTAACGGTGTCTCAATTTTTAGCTTCATCAGAGTCCCATGCAGGAGACTCTGATGTGAAGAAAATCTACTACAATAATAAACAATTGTAGTAGATTTGTGCAAATTATTTGTTTAACACCTCACTCATAATGCTTTTTTTTACTCAGCAGAGGCTCCTAAAAGAGGCACTCTAGGAAAAAAATCCTTGCTGTTGATAATACGAACAAGGGCTGAAAATTACATCAAATGAATTGATTTTGTTACAAAATTTGCAATATCAAGGCAAATTTTTCGCCAAAATCATTTAACTTTTAACAACTTATGGCTACAAATATTCGACACCTTCGGAGTCGAAATTTTAGCTTCACCCAAGTTCCATGCTGGAGACTCAGATGGGGAGAAAATCCTTGTTGGTGAAAACACCAACAAGTGCTGAAACGGAAAATTATATCAAAAGAATTGATTATGTCACAAAATTTGCAACATCGAAGCAAATTTTCCGCCAAAATCATGTATTATTTTTACATTATTTAGCTTCAAACATTTGACTAAGGTGTCTGATGCAAAACCAAGAAAATTCATTGTCATTTTTTATCTTCCAACCAAATTACATCTATGATGCAAATGTAATTTTTCTTGAATTGAAAATAGAGTTGCTTGTTTTCATATTGAAAGAAATCAATAGCAAATCCCCACTTTTTTATGACTGCTTTGTCGGGAAATTCATTTAATAATGCTTGTTCAATTTTTTCAAAAACGGTTTTGTCGATAAAATCGACCAAATCTATTGGAATAATAAAGCATTTTTCGTTAATCTGGTGGTTCATTGTATAGAACAATCCCTTGTATTTAGTGGCTTTTAAATATCTTTTTTTGGTTGTTGTTGCGTAAAAGTTTTTATGCTTAGGGTTTTGAATCACAGTAAGTGTATCCTGTTTTTTAATGTATTTTAAATGATATAATGCCGCTATTTTCATCCCGTTATCCAGAGTGTTTTTTTCGGATGGCATTAGCTTTTTTACAATTTCAAATGCTTTCGTTTTTAATTCAGCTACGCTCATGCTACTCGAAATTTTATTATTGTTCACAACAAAAGTGGGAACATTCCGCTTTGCCATTTCGCTATCCCAACTGATGGCAATTTGTTCATATTTATAATCGGGGTAGGAAAATGCAAAAAGGCTCGTTGCAAGTATGCATTGCTTGTCGTCAAAAACAAAAGCAGTGGCATGTTTGCCATGTTCAAAGTTGAGCATGTTTCGGTTATGTCCTTCCGACTTTTTCCATGAATCTAATGCCGTTTCGGCAATATATTTTGCAAATTCTTCAATTTTATAATAATTTTTACTTCCGAAGGGGAAACCACAAAGATTTTCACCATTATAATCATGTCTTTCTCTATTTTCACGTACCCAGTTGATTCTACTGTCTTGCCAATATCCAGTTTGAAATTTATTATATGATTCTTCAAGGTGTTCAAATGTAATTGTAATATATAAGGAATGATTTCGAGCAGCGAGCCACAACTCCTCATCCCATAGTAACCACTTTTTTCCATTTTTAATACGATATTCGTTAATGAGTTGATGAAAATAAAATGCGGCTAATCGCTCAATTTGCATCATCGTATCGGTTTTTAACTCGCTGAATACAAGTGGTAAATCACGCTTTTTAAGCAACTTATCATTGAATTTTGATTTTATCTTAATTGGGTTTGGAGGAAAATTAGTATTAGTGTTTATTGACTCAGAATCATTTTTTTGCTCTGTTACAACCTTCGACTTCTTCGTATTCTTTTTAGTTGTAGTTTGTGCATAAACAGCCAGCAAACTGCTCATAAAGATAAAAATTAGAAATATGGCCTGCTTAATTTTCATGGTTTAAAATTAAGGTATTTTTGGTTATAAATGTAGATCAATTGGTTAATATACTCGATTTTGTCATAAAATTTGCAACATCAAAGCAAATTTTTCGCCAAAATCTTTTAACTTTTAACAACTTTGGGCTACAAATATTCGACACCTTCGGTGTCGGATTTTTTGCTTCATCAGAGTATCATACTGGAGACTCAGATGTGGGTAAAATCCTTATTGGTGAAAACAACAACAAGGGCTGAGGGCTGGAGATTAAGGATAATCTACAAGCAAAAAATAGAGAGGTCATTCGGTTGCAAACCTACTAAAACTTTCCTGCATTTTTCATGTTTGCCTGTTTCAAGGCCGGGATAATAGCCGGTTTAACAGTGGAAATCCATCCTTCCTTTTAAGCTGGGGGAAACTAGGCGGAAGCCTATGTTGTTGTTGCGATTGTCGGGAGTGTTGTTGTTGCGATTCGCCGACCGGCAATTCTGTGCATTGTTGTTCCAACTACCGCCACGCAGCACGCGGTTCGACCCCTTTTAGCTATTACCCAATTTTCATCATTTCATTATATTTTGTTCTTAAATTAAACGTGTTTGCATGTTTTGCAAAAGCAATTAATGGCAATACGTGAGCTTGATATTCCACTTGATTCCATTCTGCATTGTTTAGTTTATAGTTGTATTGTTTCAATTTTGATTTAAAACGCTTTCGACTGTTATTATTCAGAAATATTTTTTCGGGGAATAAAACATAACCCAAAAATGGCAAGCCTTTTTCGGACGAATTTAAGCAAAATGGTTTCAAGGTTAGCAATAAATTATGATTTATAAACGATTGAAATTCATTTCCAATTTTTAAAAGTTCGTTTTTATCGTTCGACCAGATTACCATATCGTCCATATAGCGAACGTAAGCCGATGCCTGTAATTTTTCCAAAATAAAATGATCGGCATAAGCTAGGAAATGATTCGCAAAATACTGTGAGGTTAAATTTCCAATTGGCAATCCTTTGCCCACTTGAGTTTGATAACTATCAATTATTTGATAAAAAACATGAAGTAAATACTTGTCTTTAAACCTTTTTGCGAGCAACTTTTTTAAAACTTCATGGTCGATGCTATCAAAATATTTGCGTACATCTAATTTCAGAAACCACTTGTATTGTTTTTGGAATTTAGAAGCATTTTCGATGGCAGCATAAGTGCCTTTATTAGTACGACTAGCATAACTATGAAATATTTGATATTTTTCAAAATTGGCATGACATACATTCATTATGGCATGATGCAACACCCTCTGTTTAAACGGAGCAGCACAAATAACACGTTCTTTTGGATCGTAAATGGTAAAATAATGATAGTTGCCTACGTTTACATTACCCGAAAGTAGTTCGTTGCGGAGTAGTTTTAAATTTCCATCTAAATCCTTTCTAAAATCATTTACTTCCTTTTTTCCCTCTTTTGCCTTTCGTGCTTTCCAAAACGCTATACGCAAGTTTTCGGGATCGGCAATTTTTTCTATTAGATTATTCTCGCGTTTCATCTTTTGTAACTTTTGATTTAAATAATTCAATCAATTGATTACCGTATTTCTCTACTTTTTTATCACCAATTCCTGTTATCGAAATCAGTTTACCAACTTCCAAAACAGGCAAACGTGCAATGCCTGCCAGTTCTTCATCGGTAAATACAGCATAAGCCGGCACAGCATCATTTGCAGCAATAGTTTTTCGACATTCACGCAGTTTAGAAAAAATGGCAAATTCATTTTCATTAAGCAACTCTTTGTAATCAACTTTTTGTTTCGACGATTGTTGCTGAAAACTGCCCGTATTGCTGTTTAAGTAGCGAACGCAAAAACTCCAAAAAGCACTTTGTCCATTTTGATAAAAGCGTTGTTCAATTTCCAACACCCTGTTGGATGTTAAAAAACGGTTCATTTCGGTAAGCTCAATGCAACGCATTTCTGCCTGCATTTCACCATTATCGGTTATTGGTATATTGAATATTCGTATCTGCATTTTTATTTTTTAAACTTGTATTATTTCTCAAAAATCCGACCGCTTGTTTCGGCAGGCTCAACAACCGTCTCGGTATTTATTTTTATCGCTTTGCCTTTTGGTCGTTCGTCTCTCTCGGCTCCGCTCGAGAACCGCCTCACTCCCTTTTGGCAAAGCTCTTTTAGCTTAAAAGGAAGGATGAATTTCCAACTGTTACTGGGGGGAAACTAGGCGGAAGCCCATGCAGTAGTTGCGATTGTCGGGAGTGTAGTTGCTGCGATACGCCGACCGGCAACGCTGCGCATAGTAGTACCAACTACCGCCACGCAGCACGCGGTACGACTGTGCTGTGGTTGGTCCTTTTGGGTTATTTTGCGGGGAGCTTTTATAATAATCGGCACTATACCAATCGCTACACCACTCCCAAACATTGCCGTGCATATCGTATAAACCCCACGTATTGGGCGAATAACTGCCTACGGGCATCGTTTTGATTAATGGAGTTGTGTTTGAATTACTACATCTATTATATGGGTTATCCCATCTATAATTTGCTTGCGATGAATTTAAACAATTTCCTGTATTAAACGGAGTGCTGGTGGCTGAGGCACTCGAAGCCACAGCACGGCAGGCATATTCCCATTCGGCTTCGGTGGGCAAACGGTAAGTTTTTCCGCTTTTTTTGCTAAACCATTCGCAATATGCCACGGCATCGTTCCAACTTACATTGGTAACAGGACGACTACCCCGCCCCCAACCATTATCGCTTGGCTTGCTTCTGCCTGTGGAATTACAAAAAGCATCATACTGTTCGTATGTTACCTCATACTTCCCCATATAAAAATCGCTAAGTGTTACCGAATGTTGGTACTCATCATCGCCCCTGTTAACTTCACTGCTGGGGCTACCCATCATAAAAGTGCCGCCTTTTATAAAAACCATGTCGATGTTAACACCCGAAGATGACTCTGTGTAGTTGGAATTGGAGGAGGTAGCTACCAAACGCAGTTCAAAATCGAGGGTATTGGCTTCTAAACGAGGTAAATCAGTTAATACATTCCAAGTTAATTGCTTTCCAATACCAGCTTTTATTTTTAACAAAGTGCCTTCATTATTACTAATGCTAAAGCATTTTTTAAAAGCAGCTCCATCAATACTATACCACAATTCCATATCAAAACTCTGGCTTTCGGTAGCACCAGTAATTGAATACGTGATTTGAATAGTATTGTTGTTCATACTAGCCGAAGTGATTTTTGCTGTTTGAGCAAACAGAAATGTTGAATTGAAAATTATCAACAAAACAGGAATAATAGTTTTTAGTTTCATACATTTAGTTTCAAATTATTGAAATAACAGACTGTTTATTTTAATTTGTAAGCGCCCCAATCATTTTGTATTTCGGGCGAAACATTCAGTGTGGGTGTTTGCTTTTTATCGTCGATTAACGATTGCTTAGACACTTCGTATTTCAAGTAATCGAATAACTCTTTATAATTAACATCACCCTTTGTATCTTTAAGTTTTTTAAGCAGGAAATAGGTAAAATAGCCATGTTTTTTTTCCTCATAAACCCCCGATGATTCGGTACCCTGGCTTGAAGCAAAGACTACAATTTTACCGTTAAGTTCAATCTTTTCGGGGTTAACGGTCATTGATTTCTTAGTCACGAGAGGCATGTTTCGAGCCCCACCACTAAAACAGGCATCCAAAAAAACGGTAATTCGTTGTGTTGGATATTCGGTTAATGATTTAAACAAAAAGCTTAAAGAAATGGCATCTGTTAAATCGGCACCGTTCACATCAACCGGAATTAAAAATGGTTCTTTGGTTTGCTCATTTGGCAAACCATGCCCTGAATAATAAAAAATCAATTCGGCATTACCATTTTCGATTTGAGAAAAATCCTTAAGCTTACTAATAGATCGTTTCATTTGTGCAGATGTTCCATCCTTTAAAATTATAATTTGATTTTCGGGGATGCCTAACAACTTGATGCAATACGTTTTAAAAACATCGGCATCGTTGATGGCAAATGGAACATTAATTTCTGTTTTAGCGGTGGTTTGAGATTTTGAATAATCTTCGTTACCAATAATTAAAACAAAGGTATTTTTTTTACTATTTTGTTCAAAAAACATAATGGAATCCACCTCATTTTCAATATTTTTATTAACTATCGATACAGGTGTTGTTATATTTTGGGTGATTGTTTGTTGGTTATTAACTTTAGGTTCAGGCTCAATTACTTCATTTTCGGTTTCGGATATTATTGGTTTTATTGAATATTGTGTGGTTGTTTGTTGGTTATTAACTTTAGGCTCGGGCTTAACAACTTCATTTTCGGTTTCGGATGCAACTGGAGTTATTAATAATAACTTTGAATTTTCTACCGGTTTATTATTTTCATTTTTAACATCTACAGTACTAATATCTATTTTTGGTTTATAATTATTAACCGTTGTCTGATTATTTTCATTTTCAAAATCGGATATATCCCAAATTTTAACCACACCATCGGCTGACCCAGTGGCTAAATAATTTCTATCTTGAGAAATAGACATACACCAGATTTCACCTCGATGCTCATTAAAAGTTGCAATTGGCATTTTAACACTTTGGGTTGGTTTGCAATCCCAAAACTTAATTGTATTATCATCAGAAGCACTTACAATTATTCCATTCTTTAAAAACAAAATTGAATTAATACACTTTTGATGTGCTTGAAAAGAATATATAAATGAATAATCGGTTAAATTATAAATTTTTATAATACCATCTTCGCTTGCACTAGCAAAAAATTTACCAAAAGGATCTATTGCTATACCCCAAACATTTGATAAATGAGGCTTTATGTATGTATTTGAGTTTTTATCTTCGCCTATTTTTCGTATAATATTTGCAGAAATAACATCATAAATCAAAATTTCGCCAAGACTTGTTCCAACAATTAAATTTTTTTCATCGTTTGTATAAAGCAAAGATGTAACTTCTCCTTGCTCAATATCAACTTTTTTTTGTTTTTCAAAACGTCCTCTGTTTAACCGACACAACCAAATAAAGTTTTTTCTGCTAACTGCAAAATAATTTTCATTTTGGCTAATATTACATCTTTGCATCTGAGAGTCAAAATATGTTCCGAATTCATTATTTTTAATAGGCTTACCTGTTTTGGCATCATAAACTGCAAAATTAAAGTTGTCTGCAGCACCTAAAATATAATTTCCCGTTGTAGAATATTCAACATCCCAAATTTTTGAATAATTTTCGATGTTTACAGATTGTTTTGAATCTATGGTTGTAGTTGTAATTTTACCATCCAATGAACTAGAGACAAATGAGCTGGCATCAGGGTTAAAACTCAACGAAGTTACAGCATTGCTGTGTAAAAGTTTTGAAAAAATACATTTACCCGACTGCGAATACACTATATTTACAGACAAGATAAGAGATGCAATAATTAGCATTCTATAAAAACACCTTTTCATAAATTTATTTTAAAAACAATTATTTAATCGACCAGTTTTTCCAAACATCTTTTAAGCTAGGTGTAAATATTATCACCGGATTTTGAGGTTTACCACTCAAAATAGATTCTTTAGCTACGTTCGATTTAATGTAATTATATAAATCACCGTAATTAACATTTCCTGCGGTTTCTTGTAGTTTTTTTAATAAAAAATAGGTAAAATAACCATGCTGATAAGCACTGTTATAGCCTGATGATTCGATGCCATCGCTCGAAGCAAAAATGACAATGTTTCCATTTAATTCGGGCATTTCGGGATTTACACTCATTGTTTTTTGCGACAATAATGGCATATTACGAGCATTACCACTAAAACAAGCATCCAAAAATACAGTAACTTGTTTTGGGGAGTTTTCGGTTAATTTAGTGTACACATCCATAAGTTTAACCCCCGAACCAACATTTGCACCACTTACATCCACCGGAATTAAATAGGGCTCTTTGGTGTTTTCTAACGGCATTCCATGTCCCGAATAATAAAAAAACACTTCTGCATTACCTTGTTCTGCCTTAATCAATAAGCTAATTTGATCTAAAAGCTGTGTCATTTCGGCTTTTGTAGCATTATCTTTAAATAAAATTTGGCGTGCGGGAATACCTAAAATATTTAAACAATACTCCTGAAATATTTTAGCATCATTTACCGCGAAATTTACATTCGATTCTTTGCTTAAAGTAGGTTGTTTGCTGGTGTAATCCTCGTTTCCAAAAATTAAAGCAAAGCGATGAATATTTTGAACTGAATTTTTAGGTATATTTTTATCTACATCAGCGGTTAACGAAACAGGTACGATGTTAATTTCATTGTTGGTAGCATTGCTGGCAATATTAATAGTTTTGCCCGACGATTGCGCATCCACCGTTGCAGCAAGCTCTTTACCCTGAGCATATTGACCGTATTTCTCCTCAATTTTAACGTTTATAGGTATCGTTGTTGCCGTGTATTTTTTATTTGCTTGAAATTCAAATATTAATGTTTTTGATCCACCGGGAAGCAATTCATTAATGAAAAATTCTTCCACATCGCCATTTAAATACACGTTAGTAGGATATGAAAAACTCACTTTCACGTTTTGAGCCGTTCCTTGTCCTACGTTTTGTATTAATACTTTTAACTGAATTGGATAACCGATTTTTAGATTCCCATTGTCGGATAAAAAAGAGTAATCAACCACTTTAACATCTGGTTTTGCAAACTCTTTGGTTGAAATGTTTAAATTAATAGGATCGGGCTGAAATCCTTTTGCTTCATCAAACGAAATTTGCAAATTCGCACTTCCAGTAGTTAAATACATACTGCCCGAAATCGGAATTTTTACTTTTTGAGATTTTTTTGGTTCAATTTTACCAACATAAAGCGATTCGTTAAATTCTAAACCTTTAACATTGCTCTTATTCGTAACTGTAACCCTCACGTTATTGGCGTTCCCATTCCCATTGTTGATAATTACAAACTCGATGTAACAACTTTCGTTTGCATCAATCCGATCGTTGTTGTTGGCATCAATAAATTTTACGTTTTCGGTTTCGAGCAAGGCAGGTTTAGTGTCGGCAACATCTTTCGATATCAACACATTATTCATGCGATAGGTATTACTCTTAAAAGTTGTTTGTGAAAATCCTTTTGGGATTGTAGCAAATAACAACAAGGCAAAAACGATAAAAAGCTTAATTTTATTCATAATATTTTGTGTAAAATAAGTTTCTGTTTGTAAAAATAAGAAACTAAATTAATAAAAATCACTTTTGTCTGAAAAAAAATGAGATACTTCACTATTGTACAGAATGACAATGGTTTAGATGATTTTGATTAATAATGAAGCTTACTGGTGAAAAATTCAATAATCAATTGAGACATGCGAGAGACGATGATGATGGATGAATAAGTTCTCTGTGTTAATGACTTCGCCAACAAGGGATGAAAATTATATCGAAAGAATTGATTTTGTCACAAAATTTGCAATATCTAAGCAAATTTTTCGCCTAAATCATTTAACTTTTAACATCTTAGGGCTACAAATATTCGACACCTTCGGTGTCGGAAACAAAGCTAGGATAATTCATTGGCAAAAACTGGAGTTTGAGGATGGATTATTTGACACATACAGTGTCGGATTTTTAACTTCACCAGAGTATCATGATGGATATTCTGATGGAGGAAAATCATAAGAGTCCCATGCTGGAGATACTGATGGGGAAAAAAAAACTTGTTGGTAACAACACCATCAAGGGCTGAGAAAACATCAGGTGCAGAGCACCGTCATATCTGTAATAAAACATCAAAAAAAACAAATTAAGGTGCAGCGCACCGCACTATGGAACAAATCATCAGAGTTCCGTGATGGAGATACTGATGAGTGAAAATCCAAGTTGGTAACAACACCAACAAGGGCAAACAACGCATTTAGTTTTTTTAGATTTTTAAGGAATCCTCTCCTTCAAATCTATTCGATTACGCTATCGCGGTGTTTTCCTTGGTGGTAACAAAACCATCAAGGACTGAGAATTACATCAAACGAATTGATTTTGTCATAAAATTTGCAAGCTCAAAGCAAATTTTCCGCCAAAATCATTTAACTTTTAACATCTTTAGGCTACAAATATTCGACACCTTCGGTGTCGGATTTTTTAGCTTCATCAGAGTATCATGATGGAGATTCTGATGGGGAGGAGAAAACACCAACATTGGCGGAAACGAAAAATTAAATCATAATATTTGATTTTTCATAAAATTTGCAAGCTCAAAGCAAATTTTCCGCCAAAACCATTTAACTTTTAACATCTTTGGGCTACAAATATTCGACACTTTCGGTGTCGGATTTTTTAGCTTCATCAGAGTATCATGATGGAGATTCTGATGGGTAGAAAATCCTTGTTGGTGACCAGTCAAACATGGGCTGAAAGCCTATTGGTGTCTGAGGCTCTCGTTTCAAGGTGGCTCTCGAAGCCACCTTGCGAAACCTCTCGAAGCCACCGCATTATTTAAAGTCAAAAGAATTTGCATTAATAATCAGAGTCCTAAGCGAGAGACATAGGAGGGGAAATAAACTCAACATTATTTTTATTTGTAATCAATTATAAAACTGAGTATTTGAGTACTTATTGGTATTTTATTTTTTTGTGATGAATTTAAGCTACCAAAAAAAACTTCGGCATTCATACTGTTTATCGTGTTATAATAAGATCCATTATTATCCACCAAAGATGTAAACATTAATGATAAAGGCTGATTGGATGCTATAACTTTTATATATACTTTACCCACTGGAGGGTCAATCTTAAACCCACCGGCATGGGGTAAATAATAAATACCCACTTCAAACTGTTTGGGAGTTTCTTCTTTATATGGATAAAGTGGTTGTAGATATGGATGATCTTTGTCATCGGGCATATAATAAAACGCGTAAATATAACATGGTTTTATTACCTCAATTTTTAAACAGTAGGATTGACCAATGAATATTTTTTCATTATCGACAATTTCGGTTTTATTTTGTTCAAAAATATGTAGCAAACTAATTTTAATAAGATTAAAATTATTATTATCCGAAAACTGTAATATCTTGTTCATATAATTTTCTTCTTCCGAAATTTCGATATTTAAGTTTTTCAAATCATTAATGTCGGATAATTCGATGCTTGCTGTTGTTTTTTCGATGGAATAAGATTTTCCGGTATTTTGCGGTTTAAAAACATTTTCTTTTATTACCAATTCGGAAAATGAAATTGTTTTAAAATCGGGCGAAATGTAATATTTTCCGGTTATAAAATAATCAGGGCTTAATTTGTCGTTTAAATTGTTGTAAAATTTATTCTCCTCTTCGGCAGTACCAGGCACTTTAAAATATTTTTTCTCCTGGCTGTTGATAGGATACGAAATTATGTACTCTTTTTTATTGGTTAACTCGATTAATTTTTGCGATAACCTACCCGACAAACGAATTCCTAACATTGTTTTAGAATTGTTGTTGCTTGCCGTTTCGCCCTCGAAATATAAAATGGCAACTTTACTTCCTACGGGGATATTTGAGTGTTTTAACTGGCGATAAATCTTATTGGCTGCATCACTGCATAAATTATCAATGCAGGTTTGTGCATTCGTAAATTGACTTAAAAATAAAATTAAGGTAATTATCGTGATATTTTTTTTCATTTATACAGTATTAAATTATCTAAATTCTGTATGTTTTTTTACTTGGTTTTTCAGCACCTTTTTACTTGTTATGTCCATTTTCACCTACTTGCTAAAAAAGATAGAGCAATGCTTAAATTCTTGTTTACAAACATACTAATTTTCTCGCAAAAATAACAAAGCACAAAAGCATTTATGGTAAAAGAACCAACCTAAAACCGAGATTGCTATTGCGGCGATCAGGATCGGTGTAACTACGATACGATACACTACTGTAATTCGTATTATCATTCCAACTGCCACCACGTATTACCCGTTGCGAGTAATTTCCATTATAATAATCCTCACACCATTCCCAAACGTTACCTGTCATATCATAAACACCTAAAACATTAGCTTTTTTAAGTCCTACGGTATGTTTAGCCTCGTATGAATTACCTTTGTACCATGCAACATCGCCAATAAAATTACTACCGCTGTATTCGTATGTATAAAAATTGTTTCCACCATTAGCTACGTATGCCCATTCTTTTTCATTAGGCAACCTATAATATCGACCTGTTAAACGATTAAGTTTGCTAATGTATTGTTTTACATCATTCCAGCTTACATTTTCTACCGGATAATTGGAACCTCTTTTTTGAACAGAAGGATTACTTCCCATCACAGCATCCCATTGAGCTTCGGTTATTTCATACATCCCAATATAAAAACCAGATGTTGTCATAATACCGCTACCAGACCCTTCTACATACACCATTTCTATTCCATCGGGATTCCAGATTTGCCCATTTTTTGGAATTTTACTGGTACTAACGACCAATGAAGAATCAATTTTGCTGGTATCGCGTACGTTTGCCACCGGAGTATTACTATTTGTAATTTTGAGGTTTGCCTTGATTTTGAATGTTTGTCCAATTATAACATTTACTTTTTCGTTCCAAATTTGTGTGCCTTCAATTTTAAGGCTGTGAACACCCGCTGTTAAATTTTTAATATTAGTAGTGGAACCCTTTGTTATACTGCTATGAAACACATCATCTACGTATAGTTTACCGTTTATTTCGGAATAAAGTGCAATGGTACCTGTTTCGTTTTTTGCTCGAACAGTAGTTGTTTGATTGCTAATTATCATTACTTTTTCGGTCCAATTAGATGACCCTTTAATGTTTATTACCCTTAATCCAGTTTGGATATTTTTAAACAAACTGGTGTTTCCTGCTGTAATTTCTTTATAAAAAGCCCCATCGATATATAATTTTCCCGAAATTTCAGAAATTACTTGTAAATTACCAGTGGAAGTGGTTGTTGCTACTTCTGTTGCTTTTTTTTCTGTTATTGAAACTGTTGTTGTCACCGTTGATGTTGCTACTGCAGTTGTTTTTGCTGAAGTTACATCCTCATGATTTGAAACAACAAAAACAAAATCACCTTTATCAAGATTTGGGTTTCGGATTTTGCCATATTGAGGATGTTGGGTGTTATTTGAATAATTAACAACTGTTGTTTGCAAAAAATCACCAAGTTCAGTGCCTGTAAGATATCCGTCCTTGTTGGCATCGGCTTCGTTTGTGGTAATTGCTGTAACAAATTGCTTACGGAAAACGCTTACATCTGGGACAGTTTCATTGGCAGATCCAGAAGAAATAAATTGCCTTACAGGCTGTGAAATTTTATAGTTTATTATTTCGGGTGCAGAACGCGACATGGCAAACAAAGAACCCGAGAAACAAGCATCAAATAAAAACAAGGCATGTCTTGATTCTATGCTCTTAGCATATATTTCAATTTGAGCCATAGCCATTGCTTTATTTTTAAAACCTGCCTCATCTTTATTTGGCTTAGGTGCATCAACAGGAACAATGTAGCCAAGTTCTTCTCCATAACCTGTTTTTATGGTATGCCCATGACCTGCATAGTAAATCAATAAACGATTGTTTAAATTGTTTCCATATTTAGAAATAAATGAACTGATGGCTTTGTCCATTCCTTCTTTTGTCAGATTTCGTTCAACAATAACGTTAAAACCATTGTCTTCCAATGCTTTTTTTACTGCTTCAATATCTTTTTCAACACCCGGCAAACGACTCCATGACGTATAATTAATGTTTCCAATAATTAAAGCATGGCTTTCGTTATAGAGCTTTGTTTGTTGTTCGCCAATTTTAATGGTAACTGGTTTAAAACCCCTGTTATCCTGCGATTGCAATCGAGCAAATGCGGAAAATAAAATTAAAAAAACAACTAATTTGCGTATCATATTGTTATTTTATTGTTCATTAATATTTTTTTCAAAAAATTTCGACCGCCAAAGGCGGTTTTTTTTATTCGCTTTGCCTTTTGGTCGTTCGTCTCTCTCGGCTCCGCTCGAGAACCGCCTCACTCCCTTTTGGCAAAGCTCTTTTAGCTTAAAAGGAAGGATGAATTTCCAACTGTTACTGGGGGGAAACTAGGCGGAAGCCCATGCAGTAGTTGCGATTGTCGGGAGTGTAGTTGCTGCGATACGCCGACCGGCAACGCTGCGCATAGTAGTACCAACTACCGCCACGCAGCACGCGGTACGACTGTGCTGTGGTTGGTCCTTTTGGG
>CAZFPO010000074.1:0-4052 GCA_964521105.1 uncultured Lentimicrobiaceae bacterium
AAACATGTGAATGAAGAAGTATGAAAATATACAATTACAAGTTAACTAGATATAAATTCAATAGTAAAGAACTTGACCAAGAAACTGGACTGTATTATTATGGGGCTCGATATTACTCTCCTTACCTAAACATTTGGGGCTCGGTTGACCCAAAATCGGATGACTATCCGCATCAATCAGCATTTATGTTTTGTAGTGGTAACCCTGTTGTGAGAGTGGATATGGATGGAATGAGTGATGATTGGGTACAAGATAGTAAGTCATTGGAATATAAATGGATGGACAATGTTACATCTCCAAGTAACACTCCCTCTGGTTATAATTATGTTGGACCTAATGATTCTGACATTATCAATCATATGGGGTTAGGGGGAAAACAACCAACAGAGTCTTCAAACAGAATTGGTTACGTTGCTGGTGATGTTGAAGAAGGCAGATACGCAGTTAATCATATGGTTAATGTTAAAGCAAAAAGTGATATTGCAATAACAGCAAATATTAGTTATAATCTAAATAGTACTGATGAAAACAATAAATCAGGAAGACAATTTAAGGGTATAAGCATTTCGGCAACTCTAATAAATTATAATTCTGGAGTTGATGGGAAAATTTCAACAACGGCTAAACTTAATGTTAGCTATGGTGGTAAAAACTATATTTCAAATTTTACTGATGGAAACGGTGATATGATAAAACAACCAGGCTCAAGTATCAGTAATGCAAATATTTCTATTCCTGCAAGAGCATTAAATTCTTCTAACAAAATGAATATTAACATTACTGGACAGTGGTGGGTTCGAAATTCTTCTAATCTAAACACTCCAGTTGTTTACCATCCTCTTACACCATTACCACAAAAGTTTAGTCATGGTTGGAAATTTTAGTTTTTTACATATAAAACCTTTAGTAAAATGAAAGTCGTTATTAGTTTTTTAACACTCTGTTTATTTACTTGTTGTAATGGTACTGTTGATAAAAATAAGTGTTTCGATTGTAAAGAAACTTATCATAAAGCAATTTCCCATCTAAATAATTATTATTTAGATAGCAATAAAATAGAATTGACAGAATCTCTTTTATTGGCTGATACAGCATTATTAAATTGCGTTGACTATAAAGTAAAGTTTATAAACTTGAAAATAACTTTACTTATGTTATTGGGCAAATATGAAGAAGGTGCTTTATTTATAGATTTAATAGCAAAAGAAGATTTTGAAAAACCCTATGAAAAATCATTATTTTCTAACACTTTTAGAGCTTTAATGCTTGAAAAACAGGGCAATATTTTTAGTCGTGATAGTTGCTACCAAAAGGCAACATTAGAAATTGAAGAGTATCTGAAAATTAATCCTGATGATAAAAATGCAATATTGGATTTGACATACACTCGATTAAAGTACATTGATATCTTAACTGTTCTTTCAGAACTCAAGAAATCACAAAACCAAAACGCAGAAGATTATGATTTTTATGAGGCATTAATTGAAACAATAAAAACTATACCGAAATAAATTTTAAGTTTTCACAATATCAGCTGTTTTAATTTGGCTTTAGTAATAAAAGCATCGAGGAAGATTTTTACTACATTTTTGTCATTATCGTTCATAATTTCGATGGCTTTAAACTGCAATTATTAAATGTCCGTCAGGCTCTAAAACTTCTAAAACAACTAAACTCGTGCGGTGGCAAATGAATCCGCCAGCTGGCGGAGCGCGCGCGTGATCCGCCAGCTGGCGGAGCTTGAGATAAGTTGAATCGTTGCAAATCTTAAAAAGTGCTTTAGCATCGTTTCGGTGCTAACCGAAACCGACTTTTATTAGATTTGCAGATGAAAACTTATTGCGGGGGGACAGCGATATTTTTTTCTTGATTTTTTTGCAACTTTTTTTATCAAGAAAAAAAGTGGATAGAAAATTTTGTCTACATTTTTGTCATGATCATTTAAAATTTCTCTGGCTCAGATTTCAATATGAGGAATAAACCCATAATCAGCGATACAATCGCTGAAACGATTAAATGTTTCTAAATCAATTTGTTGATACGAATTGAAACAAACATTAAATCGGGATTAAACCCAAAAAATCAAATAGTTCGATTTTTTCAAATCTCCTATTGATTAATTTGGGTTTAAGCTGCTCTTTCAGAGCGAATTCAACTCATTTTATCTTCACCGCTGAAGCGTTGTTTTAGGTTGAAGTAAATTCTGGCTTTCAGCCTGAAAAATCTACGTTGGTCGTTGCTCGACTAATGTAATTCATAGTTTAGTTGAACAACGACTATCAACAAACATTGTCAAATTAAGCAGTCTGAAAGACTGCCTTATTTCAACACGAGGCATAGCCTCGTGCATATGTGTATCTAATAAATAAGTCGCCCTGAAGGGGCAGCTTATTTTCTTTTCTTTATTCCAGAAACAATGCTTCAAGTTTATCTTATTGTATGCTTTCTCTCATCTATCCATTACGCAATAATTATTTAAGCAGTTTTGAAAGTTAGATTTTATAAATTTGATTTCACCAACAAAAAAGCTGTTTTCAGATGTCAAGTAAAACGTTTTTCAATATCTTTGTCTAGATTTAAAAGAAATATATCATTTACATGAAAAAACATTTTTTAATTATAACTATTGTTGTTTTACAATGGTTGAATTGCGGATTTTCTTCAGCTCAATCATATAAAATTTCGGGGAACATAAAGGGGTATGATGGTAAAATATACCTTTTTAGTTATTTTGGTGAACGTAAAATTTTAATTGATTCATCAATTGTAAACAAAGGTGATTTTCAATTAAATGTGAAGGAAAATTCACCTGTTGGAATGTATAAGATTGCATTTTTCAAAGAATTCCAAGCTCGTTATCAAGGAGATAAAGAAGTTTATTTCGATTTAATTTTTAATAAAGAGAATATTTTTTTCACTACTGATGCAACAAATATTCAGGATAGTTTAAAGTTTATTCAATCTGAAGAAAATAAAATACTGTACGATTACATGAGAAATGATGCAAAAGTATGGCATCAGCTTCAGGCTATGTCCCAAGCATATACTTCTTTAGACGAAAAAGATTCTTTTCGAAAAGTCATGGAAGAAAAATATAATCAACTTCGTGCAAAACATAATGTGTATACCGAAAATTTATTAGTTAAAAACTTAAATACTTTTGCCTTTCGCTACATTAAATCAACACGTTCGGTAATGCCTCCCATCGGACTTAACGATGTCGAAATGCAAGGTTTTATCAAAACGCATTACTTCGATTTCATCGATTTTAAAGATACAAACCTTTTATATAGCGATTTATTCACAACTCATTCCTTTGGTTTTGTAAAACTTAGTATTGATTACGGAATTGCGAAACCCGAGCAACAAAAGAAATTTATTGCAGCCATCGACACTATTTTTAGCAAAGCAAAAGCAAACGATAGAGTTTTTTCGATGATTCGCAATTACATTATCAAAGGCTTCGAATATTTAGATATGGAAATTGTACTTTCACACATTGCTGAACATTACATGATTCAGGAAAGTTGTGAGGATGAAGCCAAGCAAAATAGTCGATTAAAAATGCGTTTAGATGCATTTAAAAAATTGGCTACCGGACAAAAAGCTCCTGATTTTTCGTTTAATTCGAATGGGAAAACGGTTGCTTTAGCCAATATTGAGGCACCTTATACCATTGTAATTTTTTGGGCAAGCACTTGTCCGCATTGCATTCAAATACTTCCCGAAGTTTATAAACTCTATCAACAACAAAAAACTAAAAAATTTGAAGTGGTTGCCATTTCACTTGATATGAATAAAGTGGAATACGAAACGTATTTCAACAAACAAAAGTTTAGTTGGATTAACTATTGTGATTTTATGGGATGGGATGGTAAAATTGCAAGCGATTACTGCGTTTATGCCACTCCAACAATGATTTTATTGGATAAAGACAAACGCGTGGTTGCAAAACCTACCAGCTTCCCAGAACTAATGGATGAATTAAAAGGAATTTTGTAACCTTCTCACTTCCCACTTTCAACTTTCCCACTTTCTTACTTTCACCTTTC
>CAZFPO010000074.1:4152-10281 GCA_964521105.1 uncultured Lentimicrobiaceae bacterium
CTTTCCCACTTTCTTACTTTCACCTTTCTACTTTCTTACTTCCCACTTCCCCACTTATCAAACCCTCCTTGTCAATAAAAAAAACTCAAATTAACCTTTTTAGTTATTTATTTTAAGTATACTTGCATACAATAATTTAATGTTGAAAAGCGTACTATTTAAAACCTTTTATGAAGAAATTATCTTTATTACTAGTGCTTTTATTTACATTTAGTTCTGTTTTTGTTTATTCGCAAGACGATGATGAAACTGATAAAGCACAAGAGGGTGGATGCAAAACCAAACTCGAAAAACAAGTTCAAAAAAAATACGACAAAGCCATAGCTGCTCGTAAAAAAGGTGACAGAGAAACTGCCACGGAATTGTTTAAAGAGGTAATTGAAATGGACCCTGAATTTGCAAATCCATATTATTTTTTAGGTTTTTCATTAATACGTGATATTGAAAATGGAAAAGGGAACGAAAAAACAATGACAGATGCTATTGGATATTTTGAAAAATGCTATCAATTGTGTCCAGACTTTAATATTTACGCTTTTTTTTATGCAGGAAAACTTTACTATACGATGGAACAATATACAAAAGCCGTGGTTCCTTTGCAAGAATTTGTAAAAAACAGAGATAAAATAAAAAATGAAGTTGATTTTGATGAGGCTGAAAGCATGGTTCGATGGTCAAAATTTTATGAGGAAGCATATCAAAACAAAGTAAATTTTAACCCTCAAATTGTAAAAGGAGTTTCTTCAAAATATGATGATTATCTTTTTTGTTTAACTCCCGATCAGGAGATTATGTTTTACTCAAGAAGAATTCCGCAGGGGGCTGATAAAACGGATATTTATCAACAACAACGCGATGTGGAGGTTTTTACATTTAGTAATTACGATACACAATCAAAATCTTATTCAAATGGTGAAGCAATGCCTTTCCCGTTTAATCAAAGTAAAAACGAAGGAGGTGCGACTATTACGGTAAATAATAAATACATGGTTTTTGTCCGCTCTGTTCAATTAATTGATGGTTACTTGAACTCAGATTTATTCTATTCGGAGTTAAAAGGCGAAGATTGGACTGAGCCAAAAAGTTTGGGCAACGATATAAATACTCCAAAAACGTGGGAAACTATGCCAAGTATTAGTGCTGACGGGAAAACACTCTATTTTGTGAGCGACCGTCCTGGTGGTCAAGGTGGATATGATATTTATATGACGACAAAAAAAGATAATGGAACATGGGGGGCACCTGTTAATTTAGGTCCAACGATAAATACACCAAAAAATGAAAAAACTCCCTTTATCCATTCGGATAGTCAAACTTTATATTTTTCATCTGATGGACACATGGGTTTTGGTGGTTATGATATTTTTTATTCTCACATTGATGAAAGTAATGGTAAATGGGTAGCTCCAAAAAACATTGGATTCCCTATAAATTCGGATAGAGATGAAACTGGATTTTTTGTAAGTATCGATGGAAGCAAAGGGTTCTACGCATCAAATATCGACTTAAATACCAAAAAGACGGGCGATTGGAATTTATTTGAATTTGAAATGCCCGAATCAGCTCGCCCTCAAAAAGTGGTCTTAATTAAAGGTAATGTAAAAACAGAAACCGGTGATATTGTGGAAGCAAATGTTACTCTGAAAAATACTGTTACAAAATCAATTACCGAAATTCCAATCGATAATTATGATGGAAATTATGCAACGGTTGCATTAATGAAAAACGATTATATTTTGACCGTCAAAAAAGAGGGATTTGCTTACGAAACACATTATATCGAAACTAAAAAACCCGAAACAAATGTGATTCAAAATGTAAATATTGAAGTAAAACCTATTGAAGTTGGTAAAAGTTATAATTTAAACGACATCTATTTTTTAACAGACAGTTATGAGTTAAATTCTGAGTCAAAATCGGTTATTGACGATTTTATTGAATTTATGAAAGATAATAAAAGCATTAAGGTTGAATTACAAGGACATACTGATAATGTTGGTTCACCTGCTTACAATTTAACACTTTCCGAAAATCGTGCGAAATCGGTGTATGAATACATAATTCAAAACGGTATTTCTACCGATAGGATGACCTATAAAGGGTATGGACAAACCAAACCAATAGCAAACAATAATACTGAGGAAGGAAAAGCTAAAAACCGTAGAACTGTTTTCTTAATTACTCAAAAGTAATGGTTGAGTTCTATTAATAAAAATTATTTCTTGTGGTCAATTTATTTTAGAATAACACCATTTTCCCACAAAAGTATTTCGGGTATAAAGATGAGTTTTTAGTAATTCAAGATATTCTATACGTGATATTTTTTCAGCTCCTAAACTTTCTAAATGATTTGTGTGCATTTGACAATCAATTAACCCAAAATGATTTCTATCGAGCCATTGACAAAGAACATAGAATGCAACTTTAGAAGCATTGCTCTCTTTGTGAAACATCGACTCACCAAAAAAACAAGCACCTATCGATATTCCATATAATCCACCAACTAATCTGCGGTTATGAAAGACTTCAACCGAATGTGCAAAGCCTAGTTTATAAAGTTCTTTATACGCTTTTTTCATGTCTGAATTTATCCATGTTCCATTTTGGTCGGGGCGATAAACACTAGCACATTCTTCGATGACTCTTCCAAAAACTGTGTCCAATTTAATCTCAAATTTGTTTGATTTGATTACTCTTTTCAAACTTTTTGAACATTTAAATTTTTTTGGGAAAAGTATCATTCGTGGGTTAGGCGACCACCATAAAATGGGCTTTTTATTATACCACGGAAAAATACCGTTTATGTATGCATATAATAATCGTTTTGGTGATAAATCGCCGCCAATAGCCAGTAAGCCATCGTCTTCTGCCAAATTAGGATCGGGAAAAGTAAAGTCGGTATCGTCAAGTTGGTATACCGGCATTTTTTTTAAAAGTTTAAATTTAATTGAATTCTCGAAGCCATAATTTCTATCGCTTGATGATTTTCACCCCCTTGAGGAACAATAATATCCGCATAACGTTTGGTGGGTTCAATAAAAGTTAGATGCATAGGTTTAACAAATTTTGTATAGTGGTCTAAGACCTGTTTAACATTCCGCCCACGTTCAATAATATCACGCTGAATAATTCGCATTAAGCGGTCGTCAGAATCGGCATCTACAAAAACTTTGATATCCATTTTATCACGTAAACGTGGATTACTAAATGCTAAAATGCCTTCAATAATGACTACCGCTTGCGGATTTATATTTATTGTTTCCTTTGCTCTGCCACATGTAATGTACGAATAAATTGGCATTTCGATGGGTTTGCCATTTTTTAAATCATCAATATGACGAATTAATAAATTAAATTCAAAAGAAGAAGGATGGTCGAAATTTATTTTCAACTTTTCTTCCTGACTTAAATGTCCATTATCTTTGTAATAAGAGTCGAGATACAGAACACTAACCGAGTTTTTGGGTAATCGTTTTACAATTTCTTTTACTACGGTTGTTTTTCCCGAACCTGAGCCGCCTGCAATTCCAATTACTAACATCTTGTTTTTTTTTTGAACAAAGATAAATCGAATATTGGATTTAAAAAAATAATTATTGCATTATTCAAAATTTGCAAAGCTCATTTAGCTTAACTACCTTTGAAAACTTTTTATAAAAATGGATAAAAAAGAAGCAGAACCAATAAAAACTAAGAAAAATAAATCCTTTACCAGAGTTTTATTAATCACTCTTGTATCTTTTGTTATTTCAATCCCATTAGCATTTTATATCAATCGATATGTTCCTGTGTTTTATCTATTCGGAGTTGAAGTTGATTTAATTTTTACTTTTTCGGTTATTTTTCTTTTAATTTCAGCTACTCTTGATAAATACCAAAAGTTATCCTATTTCATTTTTTTATTATTGTTAGTTTATTTTACCCATCGTTTCATTAAAAATGGGGTAAGTGATATCAAAAATATGGTTAAATCGTATTACATTATTCCCGAAAAGTTTTCATCGAGTAATAATATTAAAGAGGCAAGCAATGAAAAATCTGTTGTTGTAAGTGTTCCTCATGTCTCTTTTCAGGATAGAGTAAAAAGTAAAATCGATTTTAAAGATTCGGTTGTTCGGAATTTTGCCGTTGAAAAATCACTTTTGTATTTTGATGAGTATTATCCAAAGTATAGTTTTATTTGTCGCGAATTTTCACTGATTAAATATATTAAACAAAATTTTAAATACGTCCGCGACCCTCGAGGTTTTGATTATTTGGCGGGTCCATTAGAAACTATTCGCATAATGGGTGGAGATTGCGATGACCATTCAATTTTATTAGCTTCGACCATTAAAGCTATTGGAGGAAATGTTCGTCTTGTTTTATCCCCAAATCATATTTATCCAGAGTTGTTTTGTGGCGATGAAGCCTTGTTTAGTGTTTATTTAAGTGCAATAAGGACATTATTTTATGAAGAAAGCCTTGATAAAGTGATAAACTTTAGAGAAGATAATGGAAAATTTTGGCTAAATATCGACTATACCGATTATTATCCCGGGTCAAATTATATGAGCGACACAATTATTGCTTTTATTAACTTATAGATTGACTTTATTTTTCAATCCATCGTTTTTCAATTTTTAATAATTCAACTAGTTTTTCAACGGCATTACTTTGTTCGATATTTTTTTCAATTACTTTTTGACCTTTATAAAGCCAAACTTTGCTATTTCCAGCTCCAACAATACCGTAATCGGCATCAGCCATTTCGCCGGGTCCGTTTACAACACAGCCCATAACGCCAATTTTTAGCTCGCATAAATGCGAAATGGCTTCTTTAACCTCTTTTACAACTTTTTCAATTTCAAATTGGGTTCGACCACACGATGGACACGAAATAATTTCGGCTTTAAAATGTCGAACACCGCAGGCTTGCAAAATACTTTCTGCTATTTTTTGATTAAATTCATCACTAAAGTTTGAATTACTTATTATTATTCCGTCAACGATTCCTTCAATAATTAAACTCCCAAATTCTATGGAAGATTTAATAATATAATCGTTTAAATTAGACTCTTTATAGTCTTTTTTTATGACAATTGGACTATTAATTTCTTTATTTTGAGAAATATCTATTAATTTATTAATTGAGTTTGGTTTCTCTATATCAAAGATAATGGCTTTATTTTTAGTGGTTTCAGATGTTAAATGGGTGGCATCATGAAAACAGAAGTCATTAGTAATATTTTTTATTTCTGAGTTTATAATCCCTATAGGATATTCAAACCCAATTTTGGTTATGTTTTTAGATTTTCTACGTTGATAATGTGTTGATGACAAGCTGTTTCCTATGTAATTTTTCTTTAATTCATCAACAATTTTTAAAATGTTTTTTGCAACAGGAATCTCTTTTTCGGGCGATTCGGTTAATGATACTCTGATTGTATTTCCAATATTATTTAAAAGTAATGTTCCAATTCCAATTGCCGATTTTATTCTTCCATCTTCACCTTCGCCAGCTTCGGTAACTCCTAAGTGGATAGGATAATACATATTGTTTTCGTTCATTATTTTAACAAATAAGCGAGTAGAATAAATCATGGTTTTAACATCGCTCGATTTTAAAGATAAAACAATATTATTAAACTGCTCTTGATGAAATATTTTAGTAAATTCAAAAGCCGACATTGCCATCCCTAGTGCAGTGTTGCCATATTTATTTACTATTCTATCCGATAATGAGCCATGATTTACACCAATGCGAATGGCTGTTTTGTGTTCTTTACAAATTTCGATTAAAGGTTTTAATTTTAAAGCAATTTTGTTCAGTTCATCTTGATATTCTTTATCAGAGTATTTTTTTTCTTTAAATTGTTTTTTGTCGACATAATTTCCAGGGTTAATCCTAACTTTATCGACAAATGTTGCACAAATTTCAGCAACTTTTGGGTTAAAATGAACATCAGCAACAATTGATTGTGAGTAACCTAAACTTCTGAATCTTTGATAAATTTCTTTTAAAGCTTCAATTTCGGAAGTGCCTGGAACTGTAACTCTGATTATTTCACAACCGGTTTTAGCTAACAAAATTAATTGATTTAAAGTAGAATCAATTTCTAAGGTATTTGTGTTAGTCATCGATTGAAC
>CAZFPO010000074.1:10381-14000 GCA_964521105.1 uncultured Lentimicrobiaceae bacterium
CATATGAAATCAGTTGCAGATGTAAATTTTAAAGGTAAAAAAGTTTTAGTTAGGGTTGATTATAATGCACCCTTGAATCACAATCGACAAGTTACCGACGAAACACGTATTACAGAGTCGATACCAACCATTAATAAGATTTTAGATGATGGAGGGTCGGTAATTCTTATGTCGCACCTTGGTCGTCCAAAAGGAGGATATGAAGATGATTACTCGTTAACCCCCATTGTGCCAGTGCTTTCAAAAAATTTAAACAGAAAAGTTATTTTTACCCGTGATTTGTTTGGTGAAAAGACTATAAAAGCTGCTGCCGAATTACAACCTGGTGAAGTGGCATTACTCGAAAATATGCGGTTTTATCCAGAAGAAGAGGCTGGGGATGAAAAATTTGCAAAAAAAATAGCATCCTTAGCCGATTGTTATGTTAACGATGCGTTCGCTACGGCACATAGAAATCACATGACTACGGCTGTTATTGCAAAATATTTTCCTAATAAAAAATATGTTGGGTTATTAATGTCGAATGAGATTAAAAATTTAGACCATATTTTAAAAGAATCTAGAGCTCCTTTTACTGCAATAATTGGTGGAGCTAAAGTTTCATCAAAATTAAGCATTATTAAAAATTTATTGAACAAAGTTGATAATTTAATTATTGGTGGAGGTATGGCATTTACCTTTATTAAAGCATTGGGCGGTAATGTTGGTAATTCGCTTTACGAGGAAAGTAAAATTGAAGATGCAAAATATATTGTTCAAGAAGCAATGCTAAAAGGAGTAAATCTTTTATTTCCAACTGATGTTATTGCTGCCGATGGATTTTCAAATGAAGCAAATATTAAGGAAATGGAAGCAGATAATATCGACGAAAAATGGATGGGTTTAGATATTGGCAAACGAACTCGCCGTAGATATGCTGAATTAATCAATAAATCTGAAACAATTCTATGGAATGGACCGATGGGAGTGTTTGAATTACCTAATTTTAAACAAGGTACAAAAGCAATTGCCATTGCTGTTTCAAGTGCAACCATTAGTGGTTCATATTCATTAGTTGGAGGAGGCGATTCTGTTGCAGCTATTAATATGTATAATTTAGCCGATCAAATATCCTTTGTTTCAACGGGTGGTGGAGCAATGTTGGAATATCTTGAAGGAAAGCAGTTGCCAGGAATATTGGCACTGAAATCATAAAAAAAAGAGGTCGAAATTTTCCGACCTCTTTTTTTTATTTAATTTTTTTAGCTTTTATTTTTTCTCCGTGATCTTTAACAATTTTACGATACCAACTTTCGGGATAAGCTGGGTGAGCAGGCTCAACCACACCGCTTCCATTATCTATGAATGTACCGTTAACTTCTTTTTTAACGTTTCCATCCATGTATTTAACCATTAAAAATTCTCCCAATTGTTTCCACCTTAAGGTAGTATAATCTCCTCTTTGACACGAAAAATCGGTCATCATGACTCGTGCTTTTGTTGGGTCGGTTTTATATATTTCTGCAACTTCTTTATCAAATAATTGTACCTCTGCAAAAAATTGACTTTCTAATTGTTTTTGAACTTTTTGAATGTCCACAATTTCATCACTCCATCTTGCGTATGCTTGATTTGAAACCCAATTAAACACCCAAAAAGCAGCATCAAAAGTGAATTTTGTCATACTGCCATTACCTTGTTCAAAGGATTTTGGAGCTTTGTTAATTCCACAATACATAGGAACATAAACCGTAAGATACGTATCGTCAACACCAAACCAGTTTACACCACCAATATGATTTGGCAACCATGAACGCATTTCGGCTACAAACGAAAACCCAGTTTGTTGGGTTGAAATAGCTCTTTCATGAACATAATCCACTCCGTCAACTTTCCAAGTCATGGGTCTCCAGCGATATGGAGCTTTGTATGGACCTGCACCTACATCGGTAGTCATATCAAATGGAGTACCAGTATAATGATCTCTCATCATACCAATAACATCGTTCAAAGATAATTTCTGGTCGGGTTTCACCCAAAGAGGCAAGCGGTTTTTTAAGTCTTCACCGTTGATGTATGGAAAATATTTATCAGCTTCTTTGCAAACTTTACGAAAACCAGCCCAAACGCGAGCTTCACAAAAACGTAATGCTCCAAAATCCAGAGGGGCATAAGTGTCGGCAAAGCTAAATTCTTCATCTTTACCATTAAAATAACCGCGTTCACGAGCAAAAGTGATGACATCTTTTGAATACATACAATTTTCGGGGTCGTTTAATGGGAATGTAGTAATACGAGCTTGATTTGCATGACCCGAAATATACCCATCAGGTATTTTACGAGCTACCCAAACAGCTCCCTTAGTGTATTTTTTTGTATCTAATTTGCCTTTTTTATCATAAATTGGAGAGCCTTTTCCGATGATTTCAAGAATCCACACTTCATTTGGGTCGGCTATTGAAAATGACTCACCGGAACTTCTATATCCGTATTCATTTAATAAATCAGTCATTATTTTAATTGCTTCGCGTGCAGTTTTTGCTCGTTGAAGTGTTATGTAAATTAAACTGCCGTAATCCATTATTGCAGTTGTATCAACAAGTTCGTCTCTGCCACCATAAGTAGTTTCGCCTATGGTAACCTGAAATTCGTTCATGTTGCCAACAACAGAATGAGTTTTTCTAACTTGTTTAATTTTTCCCAAATATTTTCCAGTATCCCATTCATAAACATTAAACATCGCGTTTTCGGGATATTCAGCAGCCGGTCTGTAATAAAGCTCTCCGAATAATGAGTGTGAATCAGCAGAATAAGTGACATAGGTAGCTCCAGTTTGTGAAGCTCCTTTCGTGACCATAAAATTTGTACAAGCAAAAGCTGTTTGAACAGAAAGAAAAAATGTAGCAATAACCATTGCCAAAAGTTTTTGTCGTCTCATATTTATTTTTTATTAGTTTTCGTAAAACAAACCTACAACTTTTTTTTAAAAGAATCCAAATTTAACACGATCTCAATTATTCAATAAACATTTTTATTTCTTTAATTAACAGTTCTGTAACTTTTTCGGGATGTTCTTCCACATTTCGATATGCAAAATCAGTAAAATCTTTTCGAATAGTGTTATTGTTTGCATCAACCAACATGAGTGATGAACCAAAAGGTTTATATTTTTCGACCAATTCACGATTGTAATTATCGTCATAGTCAATAGCCTGATAAACAATCACATGATTTTTTAAAGCATCAGCAAAGTGTATTTTTAATGTTTCTTCGGCTGTTTTTTCTATTGCTAAATCCACAGGACATCTTGATGTGGCATGAAAGTAATACACTAATAACTTTGGTTCATTCTGAGCATTTGAGACAAATATCATTGAGAAGAACAAAACAAAGATATTTGCTGTAAAAAATATTCTACTTTTCATAGGTGAAAATTATTTAATATTATAAAAATAAACAAATCAATACTTCAGTTGTTTTTTTACAAAAATAGTTAAAATTAACAACACTTCTTCCCAAAAATTTCAAACATAATTTTTCAACATATTCCATAAAAATCATTATTAGCAAAGCAAGACAGTTATGTCCTTAAATCCGCAAAGATTTTTTTCTCATTGATTTTCTTGCTTGATTTTGTGTT
>CAZFPO010000075.1:0-13908 GCA_964521105.1 uncultured Lentimicrobiaceae bacterium
TTTCAACATTGACAATCCACCATTTTGTAATTTTTAGAGTCAAAATTTTTATTTGATTTAACAAATCATAGTCAATAATAAATTCACGATTAAATAGGAACTGAGGTAAATCATGTGCAAGAATATTTCTATGATTCTTGATTCTTTGAATTAAATTATATTCATCCTGTGATATAACACCATTTTTAATCAACCACATGCACGAAGAAATAAAAGTATTTTTCTTGCCATAGAATTTTCGATTTAAAATTTCTTTCTTATAATCTTCAGATATAATAAATTTCCCATTATTTAATCCATCATGAAAAAATTCTTCAATTTTATATATAATCGTAGATTTAAGTATTTCATAAAAAGTTAAATATGTCGAAGCATCGATTAGTTTTTTTTTAATTTCTAGTTCTTTACTGAAATTTTCCCAATCCTTATCATCATTCTTATCCATTAAGTTGTTCTTTTATAATATTACAAAATTTATTACTCATTCAGATTTGCAACAAAGATACATGTACTTTTAATCTCAGTAACCAACAATAAATTAGTTTTTCACACCAATACCTCATTTCTTTGAGAATCATTATCTTTGCAAAAAGAATTGAATCATGATTGTTGTTGATAATACCATAGTAAGTGACGATTTAGTTAAAGTTCACTTTGTGTGTGATTTAAATAAATGCTTAGGAGTGTGTTGTGTGGAAGGGGATGCCGGTGCTCCTGTAGATGAAATGGAAGTGGGCGAAATGGAAGATGCCCTCGACATGGTTAAACCATACATGACTTCGGAAGGAATCGACGTGGTTGAAAATTTTGGTGTCATCGACTACGATGCCGATGGTAAAATGGTAACTCCACTCATTAACGAATGCGATTGTACTTATGTTTGCTATGATGGAACCATTGCAAAATGTGCCTTCGAAAAAGCATATTTCGACCATAAAATTAAGTTTCGCAAGCCAATTTCCTGTCATTTATACCCAGTGCGTATTACCGAACATGCCGATTTTGATGCGGTAAATTATCACAAATGGCACATCTGCAAAACTGCTTGTAACAACGGTCAAAGTTTGCAAATTCCATTATATAAATATCTCGAAGAACCGCTTATCCGTAAATATGGTCGAAAATGGTACAAGGATTTACTTACACAAATTCAACTGAATGAAAAAAAATAAACGATTTTCGTGGATATTAGTTTTTCTGTTTTTGATCACTTCAGCCGTAAATGCTCAAACGCATGATTTTGGATTTCGCCGAAACGACAGCGTTCAGTTTACTAATATAAGCGGCCTAACCATCGACTTACCATGGCTCGGTGGAATGAATTCTTGTCAGTTTTTTGAAATGGATTTAGATCAAAACGGCTTAAATGATTTGGTGGTTTTTGAAAAACATGGCAACCGAATACTTCCTTTTTTGAAGTACAACAGTTGTGGTCTTCAAAAATTTATTTTTGCTCCCGAATATATTGAATCTTTTCCACCGATAGAAAGCTGGGTTCAAAGTCATGATTTTAATTTTGACGAAAAAATGGATTTGTTCACCTACACCACTGGTGGAATTAAAGTGTATCTAAATATTTCAGATTTTGAAACACTGAAATTTGAGCTGTACAATCCTCGCATCAATTCCGATTATGGGAGCGGAATGCCCGTGAATTTATTCACCTCTTCCGAAGATTATCCTGCCATTGCAGATATTGACGGAGACGATGATTTAGATGTTTTAAACTTTTGGACTCTGGGAAAATTTGTCGATTATCATAAAAATAGAACCATCGAAACATACGGATCATACGATAGTTTAAATTTTAGTTTGGAAACCCGTTGCTGGGGACATTTTTCGGAACACGAGAGTTCAAACGTGCTGTTTTTAAACGACGATTGCTCCTCGAAAAATGAGATTCTTAATAACACCCGTCACACCGGTTCAACGCTGTTCGTGTATGATTTTTTCGGTAATGGGTTAAAAGATTTACTCATTGGAGATGTGGATTATCCAAATTTGATACTTCTGCGAAATGGCGGAACGCTCGATTCGGCATACATCATATCGCAGGACACATTGTTCCCGAATCCTACAAAACCCGTTAAATTGTATTCAATGCCAGTTGCCAATATGATTGATTTGAATTTTGACGATAAAAAAGATTTGATTGTTTCTCCTTTCGACCCCTCGTTAATAAAATCGGAGAACCAAAAAAGTGTATGGGTTTATAACAATACGGGAACTATTCAAACTCCAGTTTTTGAATTTAGTACTGACGCTTTTTTCCAAAACCGAATGATTGATTTTGGAAGTGGAGCATATCCTATTTTTGCAGACATTGACAACAACGGAACAAAGGATATTATTGTTGGAAACTGGGGAACATACGATTCTTCAAATTATGTTGGCTCGATACTTTACTCTTATTACAGTTCTTCTCTTTCGCTGATTAAAAATACTGGAACTACAAATTTCCCGATGTTTGAACAAATTTCTGCCGATTTAGGAAACCTCCGACAATATGGACTGAAAGGTCTTTATCCCGCTGCTGCGGATATTGATAACGATGGTGATATTGACCTCATCGTTGGACAAAGTGATGGAACGCTTATCTTTTTAGAAAATACTGCCGGAATTGGAAATCCCATGCAATTTGGTCTGCCTGTAATGAATTACTTAAACATGGATGCGGGCGATTATTCGGCACCTCAACTTTTCGACATCGATAAAGATGGTAAAATCGACCTGTTAATTGGCAATAGGGCTGGAAAAATTATGTATTTCAAAAACAATGGCACGGTTTCAAATCCAGTTTTTGAGTTGGTTTCAACCCAAATAGGAGGTGTCGATGTCAGGGATTATAATTTGTCCTATTTTGGGTATGCATGCCCAAATTTCTTTTTAAAAAACGACACTACTTATTTATTTGTTGGTAGTGAAAGTGGTAAAATATACTATTACAAGAACATCGACAATAATTTGGAGGGAAATTTTACCCTTGTTGAAGAACAGATGTTTTTTGTTCGCGACGACCATCGTTTACCAATTAAGCAAGGAATTCGCACTTCGGTTGCTGTTAGCGATTTAAACAATGATGGTTTTCCAGAAATGCTAGTAGGAAATTTTGCAGGTGGATTAACCTATTATTCGGGAATGCAAGCCCCTTCGATATTTATTGGAGTTTCGGAAACCAGAAAATCAGAATCTGATATGACAATTTATCCAAATCCAACGAAAGATGCATTCAGCATTAAGCTCGAAAATTCAAATTTAACCATTAAAAAAGTTGAAATTAAAGATGTTTCAGGACGGATTGTAGCATTTTGGAACGAACCTCAACAGAATATTTTTGATGTTTCGATGCTAAAAAGTGGATTATATTTAATTGAAATTGAGCTTCAAAATGAAATATGTAAAGTTCAGAAATTGATTAAAAGGTAATTTTGGTTTAATGATTCTATTTTCTAAAATTCCAATTGATTAAAGGCAATGTTCTTTTTTCATTTTTATTCCATAAACCAATCTGGAATCCATGGAGATTTTTTGTTTTATTTACAATTCCTATTTGTAGTCCGTTTGTTGAATAAGAATGGTTTACAAGTCCAAAAGAAATCCCATTTATCTGTTCGTACCGATTCCATAATAAGTTAGCTGTTAAGCCGTTAATTTTTGCACCCATACTCATCCAAAGCGAAAGTGAGATGCCATTTACTTGGTCGGTAAATGTTCCCAAGGGTGAAACAATTAGACCATTATGTATGGCTCGATAAGGAGCAGATTCATTAAAAATACCAGTTTTTATTGTGTCCTTATTGTTTAATGTGTTGAAATTTAGTTTTTTGATATAAAATGTTTGAAAAAAACCTTGCCCAATGATTTGAATGTTTAATCCATGCGAAAATTTCGTGTACGGTCGTTGACAGATGGCTTCCGAGCCAACCAAACCAATTGCAATTCCGTAAATATTAGATGCGGCGGAAGGGATTAACCAAATTCCGTAACGATTAGCTTTTCGTTTATCCACTCTGCTTGTGTCGCTTTGCGTAAAGGAACAATACAGGAAGGATAATAAAACGACCGAAACAAAGTATTTTTTCATGGTTTGTTTTTGGGCTTACAAATGTAGCTTTTCAAGCTCATTTTTTCATTTTTTTGAGCCAAATTGTTTGTTTTTTGAGATAGAAATGATTTTTTATTTGTTTTTCCTGACACCAAGACACCAAGACTCAAAGATTCACTAAGATTCACTAAGATTAATACCGAGATTAATCATAATATAGTTCGATTTCTCCGCCTTATTGGCGGGTCAATGTACTAATTATTAAATGAAATCAGAATTTTGGAATTTTATTAATAATCAAATGATTGAATAAAAAAAAGCGAACAAATTGTTCGCTTTTTTTTTGAAAAATCTACTATTATTTTTTACCAATAACGGTTATAGAACCATGTTTTTCTACTTCTTTGGTTACTCCCTGATAAATAAATGTATAGAAATAAACACCATCGGCATTATCGCCGCCCCAACCTTTATCTAAGTCCTGAAAATCACTACAAGTCCAAGTAACTCCATCGCCACCTTTTTCGCACTCAGCTCTTGATTTGTAATTAGTAAATTCGTACACTTTTTTACCCCATCGGTTAAAGATTTTAAGAGTATTAATACGCTGTGGATTGATGTTTCCAATAATAAGGACATCATTAATACCATCACCATCAGGTGTAATTATATTAGGAATAAAAATCTCATCTTCAACAATCACAAGTTTTGAAATTGTATCGCCACAACCATGCGATGTAGTAACACCAAGTGTTACAATAAAATCATCGGGATGAGTATAAGTATGAGTAGGATCAAATACATCCGAAGTGCCACCATCACCAAATGACCAATTCCAATATGTTTGTCCAGGAATGTAGTTTTGGGTAAGATTTTGGAAATAAACATCTGGATTATCGGATAAGGAAACATTTTCGGGGTTAGGCTGGAAATTAGCCACCGGTGTTGCATAAACTTGAATATAACCAGTTTTTATAATTTCTGATTCACAACCAGCATCGGTTACAATTCTTAAAGTAACATCATAGGTTCCATAATTTTGATATATATGCATTGGATTTTGCTCAGTAGAAGTATTTTCGGAGGTATACGGATCTCCAAAATCCCAATGATAAGTAAATGGAACACCCGAAGGGGTAGACAAGTCGGTGAATTGAACCCACAATGGACTACATCCAGAAGTTGGAGCTGCTGAAAATTCAGCTACTGGTTGCGGATTAATAACAATACTAACACAATCATTAGACTGACATGTAATGTTTCCATTTGACTGAGTTATCGTTAAGCAATAGTTTCCAGGAGTAGTTGTAGTAAGCAGAGGGTCGTTAGTTCCATCGCTCCAATGATATACTGCACCTGGTTGATCGTAGTTTGGATTAACTTGAACTAAAGCACCGGAACAAATGTTTTGATCAGCACCCAGATCAAATTCAGGAGATTGAACAACATTTAAGTTAAACGTAGAATCGTACGCACAATTATACTCATCAATTACGGAAAATGTATATTGGAAAGTACCAGCTTGAGGGGTTTCAATTACAGCAGTAGTATCGCTCGTAGGTGTAATCATAGGACCACTCCAAATAACCTCATCAATCAAAACAGTGTATGACCAAGGAGTTGGTAATAAACTAGGGTCAAGTGTCAATTGCCAGCCAAATATCCAACCATCATCTTGACCCCAATTATCACAAATTTCAATAGACCAAACTCCATTTAATGGACAACCGATTAGGCTAGAAAAACTGTTATAAGGTTTATAGTAATTTGTATTATTTAGTCTGTTAGTTGAGTCGCATATGGACGATGACCCACCATAAAGGTAATGAGGAGCAGCACCGTGATAACCAAACCCTAGTGTTGTATTTTCCGACCAGCAATAGTTCCAGCCAACACCTGCCAATGTGGGGTTTCCTTGGCAAGCTGGAGAGATACCCGTTATAGCTTGTCCTAAATCAACGACATTATTTGTGTTTGAACCATTATTCCTAAACCCATGCATGGTTGTGCTATGTCCGTTGGGACAAACCAATTTAAATTGAAGGTCACCCAAAAAGGTATGCTCCATCGTAAAACAAATTGAAATAATATCACTTGCACTTGAAATGGTTTGATTAGGTCCAAATTCTGTAAATGTAACATTTGTGCTATAACATTGAACGGCACAGTTGGGTCCATCGGGAACGTACATGGTGCTGTCAAAACCCAGACTATATTGTTGTGTGCTTACAATAGGTTCTATCAAAACATTAGAACTAGTAGAATATCCAACGTTTAGATTGACGGATGTGCCCGAACATACATCTGGGAGAGGAGCGATACTTCGTATTGGATTAACAGATGTTCTAACTCTTATACTAGCGGAGTTTTGGTTAATACAACCTCGCTGATCCCTCATAAATAGTTTTACTTCATAACCACGTCCGGGTTCAAACAAGTGATTAATGTTTGTCAATCCCCATCCTGCAATGGTAGAATCACCTATGTTCCATGAAAAGTATGTTGAATCATGACTTTGTGTATAGCCGCCAAGAGTGTTGTCTGGATATGTTGCATATCCAGCAACGCTCAATGATTGGTATTCGCAAACATTGGCATACCAGTATCCTTCTTCTTCCACAAGTGGTGGTACACATGCTGTAGGGTCAATAAAAGCATTAATTCTTTGGCAGACACTTCTACATTCCACTTTCACTTTAAATCCAGAACCATGATTTGTTCCATCAGATTTAAAACGAATGGTAATAGCACCAGATGGATTGGTAATAGTTGCTGTATAAAGCCATTCACCAACAGTTATTTGATTTGAACTATTTAAAAAGAAGTTATTTCCACCAAAATCAACCAATCGAGTAGGATCCGCTTGATTGCTGTCGTAAACGAAAATTGTGTCACTTTCGTGCAATCCCAATTCCATAATTTTAATTTGAATAGCAGGATTATTGGTTGGATCATTGGAAAAAATTGTAATGGTATCATTTCTATTGGCACCATAGTTTCCTGTTGAACCACCGTTATCAAACACAAAAGAACCACAACCATTAGTTACGTTTCTAGTTGTCCCCATATTATAATTGCCTTGCGAAAATAAGCTTAAATTGACAACTATAAATGATATTATTAATGTAATTTGTTTTTTCATGATATTTAATTATTAGTATTTGATGCCAAATGATCGAATATATTCTTTTTCTTTTTTATAATAAATTAGTCCAGAATAGATTATTAAAAAATATTCCGTTGAACCAATTTTGTATGCTGTGTTTTTTTGTGGGTCACGTTTGAAATCATACTTTAAATAGTTAAAATCTTTATCTAACACCTTTCTTTCATCAATATTAAAAAATTCACTGCCTCGTAAGGTTTTTACATCATAAATATTGCCCACAACTTCTATGTTTTTGGAAATCCCTTTCGAGATATAATATGAACTAGTAAGCATGTAATTATAAATCAAAATTTTGTCAGGAGCTTTTTCAAGCATTAATTGAACTTCATCTGCTCCAAGCCACTCAATTAACCTAGAATCAGGAACAATTTGCTTTTGAGCGTTTAGTGTAATCATGTTTATACATAAGCAAAAAAGCAATAGTCCTTTAATGAGTAAATGATTCTTTTTTTTCATATTAATTTATTTTATTAATGTCTAAGTTGCTTTTTCAATCTTTTTTTAAATACAAAGATAGATAATTAGACGATTGTTTGTTAAATAAGGTTGCACTATAAAATCTTTTTTTTATTGATTCATTCTGTATGAAAACAATTTTACTGTAAAAAATAAATAACAATCATTAAAAAAACAGATAATGTATTGGTTAAAAGGTAGATGCAAAAAAAGTCTAATTTAAAATAGGGGATAAAGTTCTTTCTTAATTGAAAGTTAAATCAATTTAGGTGAGTATAAAAAGAAGTAAAAAACTCAACATTGCTGCAATAATGGGAGAGATAATCCAACCTAAGCCAATCCAACCCAACAAGCTGTATTTAATGTTATAAGCATTTTTATACAAACCAATTCCAATTATTGCCCCAACAATGGTTTGAGAACTCGAAACAGGAACCAAGGGAAAGGAAGGAATTCCATATCTTGTTAAGAAAAGTTTTAATCCTAGAGAAGAAAACAAAAAAAGCACCAACGAATGGGAAAAAACAACAGCTAAAGATGCTTCTGTATTTAGCTTAAAAACGCCATTTCCTATGGTTTTCATGGTTTTTTTTGAATAGGTTAAAACACCTAAAGCAATTGCTAAACTTCCAATAAAAAAGAGTTGTTGAGGGCCAGTAATAACAATGGAATTAAACATAGTTATAGATTGTAATGGAATTGACTTAATAAAAACGCCCATAACATTTGCGATATTATTTGCACCTAAACTATATGAACCAATTATTCCAGCAATAATTAATGCGTATCTTAAAAAGGCATCGCGTTTTAATAAGTGAAATTTTCCGACATTTAAAATATAGCGAATAAGCAAGTACAACATCACTGCAAAAAATCCTCCTAAAAGGGGAGAATAAAGCCAGGCATAAACAATTTTAGTTAACGAAGTTGTATCGGTACTTTGTCCAATAAAAATATTCCAACCTATAATACCTCCAACAACCACTTGAGATGTTGAAACTGGCAATCCAAAATAAGACATAAAATAAACTGATATTGCAGCCGAAAGTGTAACTACAAACGAACCGTATAAAACATCAATATTGCCTAATTTTGTAATGGTATCTGATGCTCCTGAACCTTGAACTACTGCACCAATAATTACAAAAATTGAACATAAAATTGCCGCCTTTTTAAAACTAATCATACGGCTACCTACAGCATTACCAAAAACATTAGCCGCATCGTTTGCTCCTAACGACCATCCCAAAAATAAACCACCTAGAATGTATAAATATACCACGTGAAGATTTTTAAACGGTTCTTTGTATGGCAACAATTTGAATCATGTCCGACAAACTCTCTGCAATATCCGAAATGTTTTCGATATGCAAGGTAAAGTACCGAATGTGAAATTTTTCGGCTAAACTAAGCACCTGCATTTCGTGAAAAACTTTCCTTTTAATTTTAATTGCAAGTTTGTCTGCTTCTCGTTCATGGAAACGTACATTTTGAATGTATTCATCCACTGTTTTTACATCTTTAAAAAAAGCTCTCATGGCAAGATTTACTTGTTCGACACTTTTTACAGTGGCTTTGGATAATTCTATCAAGTCCTCATTTAATTCCGATGGAATTTTGGGCATTTCAACTTCAAACTGAAGTAAATTGCCTTTTGAAGTGTCAATAATATCATCCATAAGTTCTAAAAGTCTCAGAACATCGCCACGATACTCGGGAATAAGGGAATACTTTGTTAAATTATTTGCAATTTCACGTTTTTTTTTGTCGGCTTCGCCTTCCATTTTATGGATTAGCTGAAGATTGCTTTGTAATCCCTCAATATTATTATTTAAGTATAATTCAACTCCTTGCCCAAACACAGAAATGCTTGATTCAGAAATAGAAATATATTCATCTATTTCAGAAATTAAATAGGATGTTCGCTTAAAAGGTGTAAAAAGGCTCATGATATTTTTTTTAACAAACTTACAAAAAAAGATTCTCAACCGAAATACTTTTTTTTTATTGAGTCTGTTTTTTCAAAATATTAAGAATAAAAAAACACATCAACAAACTTATTATTGGTCGGTTGTAAATATTTAAGTACTTTTACAGCGTAAAAAAATAAAAAATATGAAAAAAGCACTTCTAATTTTACTCTTTTCTGTTTTAACATGGTCGTTACTACAAGCACAAAATAAAAAAACGGTTGCCGTAGGCACTAATAAAGACAGGGTTTTGTTTTCATTTAACAATGCTTTCTGGCAAAATTTAGATGCTGGCGTAAAACAACGCACTGTTAGTCAAGGATTTAGCACCGCAATAATGGTAGATATCCCAACCAGCGAAAAAAGTCCGGTAAGTTTTGGATTAGGATTAGGTTTTGCTTCTCATAATTTACATTCAAATGCTATAACGCAAATGAGCTTACCAAATAGAGTTACTGAAATGATAATTATACCAGATGGTATCAAATACCGTATCAATAAACTATCATTTAACTATTTAAATATTCCCTTAGAGTTACGATTCAGAACAAAAAGTGATATTCGTATTGCCATTGGTTTACGTTCAGGATTGCTGATTGATGCACACGGTAAATATTACGGACATGATATATCGGGCATTGATAATCAAATAAAAATTAAAAATAAAGACATTAGCAATACCGATAAATATTTATTTGAAGCAACTGCTCGTATTGGTTGGAGATGGATTGCTATTTCGGGTTCATATGGACTAAATAGTGTTTTTGTAAAAGACAAAGGTCCAGATATTCGTCCAGCAAGTATTGGTTTATGTTTTAGCTTATATTAATTTACCGAAGAGCCTTTTAACGTAGCGGTTGTACACGAAGTAATTTTTACTTTTACATAATCTCCTTTATTCCAATTTGTTTTTGGAAAAACTACTACTTTATTTTGCGATGTTCGTCCAAATTGGAATTCGTTTGAACGTTTAGAATATCCTTCAATTAAAACTTCAAACACTTTACCTATATCTTTTTTATTTGAGATAAGCGATAATTGTTGTTGCAAGTCAATAACTTCTTGCAATCGCTTAACCTTTATTTCTTCCGGAACATTATCTTCATAATTTTTAAAAGCAAAGGTGTCGGGGCGAGTAGAGTATTTAAACATAAATGCCGACTCGTAGCCTACCTCTTTCATCAAACCAAGTGTGTCACAATGATCCGATTCTGATTCATCGCAAAAACCAGCGATTATATCTGTTGAAATGGTACAATCGGGAATTAATTTTTTAATGATTTTTATTCTTTCTAAATACCATTCGCGAGTATATTTGCGATTCATTTTTTTAAGCATATTATTGCTCCCCGATTGAACAGGGAGGTGAATACTTTTGCAAATATTTGAAAATTGAGCAATTACCGATATTAATTCATTGGATAAATCTTTAGGGTGTGAGGTGGCAAATCGGACACGTAACAACGGATTAATTTGAGCAATTAAAGCCATCAAATTCCAAAAATGTGTTATTTTACCATCGCTTTCCCAATAATATGAGTTCACATTTTGACCCAAAAGTGTTATTTCGCGATAGCCTTGTTCAAACAGAGCTACGGCTTCATTAACGATGGTTTGTGGATCGCGACTTCTTTCTTTTCCTCGAGTATATGGAACTACACAATAAGAACAGAAATTTTGACAACCACGCATGATTGATATATATGCAGAAACTCCATTACTATCGTAACGAATGGGAGAAATATCGGCATAAGTTTCTTCTTCAGACAAGATTGTATTTACAGCATTTTGCCCATTTTCAACTGTTTCGAGAAGTTTTAAAATATCACGGTATGCATCGGGACCCACCACCAAATCAACGATGGCTTCCTTTTCGAGCCACTGTTCTTTAAGTCGCTCAGCCATGCAACCCAAAATTCCAACTTTAAGTTGTTTGTTTTTTTTCTTTAGGTGTCGCAATTCTCGTAAGCGATTCCAAATGCGTTCTTCGGCATGTTCCCGAATAGAACAGGTGTTGATTAATATCAAATCGGCAACTTTAACATCGTTTGTGATAATATAATAGGGTGAAAGGACTGACATAACAATTTCACTGTCGCTAAAGTTCATTTGGCAGCCGTATGTTTCGATAAAAACGTTTTTCATTTTAAAATCTAAGTTAAAGGGCAAAATTAATGAATTTAACGAAACGTAATCTTTTAGTTTAAGAGAAAGTAGGCAGCATTTAAAAAAGTGGCAAAACTCACCCAAAGTAAATATGGAATATTAACAAGGGCTGCAGTTCGATTTAGGGGATAAAATTTAAGAATCATAAAAAGAATACTGATCCATAATACGCCGATTTCAATTAATGCAAATCCTATAAAATTGTAATAAAAGAATAAAAAACTCCACCCGAAATTTAATAATAATTGGGTGAAATAAATTACAATTGCCTGTTTTTTTATTCTACCCGATTTTTGTTGCCAAATCATAAAAAAGGAAAGACCCATGACTAGATAGAGGGTAGTCCAAATAGGACCGAAAACCCAATTTGGTGGATTAAATTCGGGTTTATTAAGACTGGCAAACCATTCGGGAACTGCTTGAGCTGTGAATATTCCAGCTACAGAACCTAATGCCAAAGGGATTGTTAAAGAAATTATTAGCTTAATGAATAAGCCTGAGTTAAATTTTGCCATACAATTTATCAGCTATGTTCTTGATTTTTCTTTTTTACTACAAATTTAGCTCTAGGCAAATTATCCTTTTGATTATCAACTTTTTGTGATTTTACGGTTGATTTTGAGGGTAATTTAAGTTTTGGAATTTCTTTTCCAATAAGTTTTTCAATTTTTGACAATTTAAACATCTCTTTTGGAGTAACTAATGTAAAAGCCTCCCCTTTTGCATTCACACGAGCAGTTCGTCCAACTCGATGAACATAATCTTCTACATCGTGAGGCATGTCAAAATTTATCACCAAGTTAATTTCTTTAATATCAATTCCCCTGCTCATTACGTCGGTGGCAATTAAAATTCTAATTTGCTTTGAACGAAAGTTATTCAACACTTCCTCTCGTTGGTCTTGTTCGAGCAATGAAGATATTCCGACTGATGGCAATCCACTTCGGTTTAGCGAACGGACAATTTCGGAAACTTTACTTTTAGTTGATGTAAAAATTAAAATACTATCAAAATGAGTTCTCTCAAGAAGAATTTCTTTAATAATTTCGATTTTTTTATCTTCATTAACCAAACACACTTTTTGGTCGACACCATCGGCAGGTTTTGAAACCGACAATGTAACCTCTTCGGCTTGATTTAGAATTTTTTTTGCAAACTGTCTGATGTTTCCTGGCATAGTTGCACTAAACATCAGTGTTTGTCTATTCTGAGGCAGATAAGATTCTATTGCTAAAATGTCATCAACAAAGCCCATGTCTAACATTCGGTCGGCTTCGTCTAAAACCAAATGCTTCAATCCATCAAAGGTAACAAGTCCCATTTTAATGTACGAAAGAAGCTTACCTGGAGTAGCAACAATGATATCAGCCCCTTGATTTAAGGCATTTTTTTGCGATTCCCAGTCTGCCCCATCGCCACCACCATAAACCGCCATTGAAACAACCGAGGTGAAATAAGATAAACCTTGAATTTGTTGATCAATTTGAATGGCTAACTCTCGAGTAGGAACAATTATTAAAGTATCAATGCAATTACTTGACGAGCCGATAAGAGTATTTAATATGGGCAAAACAAACGCTGCTGTTTTTCCAGAACCTGTTTGTGAACATGCAATTAAATCACAATTTCGTAAAATAATTGGTATAACTTTTTCCTGAATTGGAGTGGCATTTTCAAAACCCATATAGGAAATTGCTTCCAATAATTTTTCATCAAGATTGAGTTCGTTAAACTTCATAGTAGTGCAAAGGTATTATTTTAATGAATAAATCATTACAAAAAGAACTTTCCATTTATAAATAAAACATCTCAAAGTTATTAACCTTGAGATGTTTTTCTGTTTTAAATCATTCATTATTGCTTTACTACTTTAAAAACTTCGTTTTTGGAATTTGAGGTAATTCTTAACGAATAGACCCCTTTGATTAATCGCTCCGTTGACAAACTAATAATTTGTTAATTAAAATATTTTTCAGAAATTACAATTTTACCATTCATGTCGATAATTTCAACGATAGTTTTTTCGCTTTGAGTTTCTGGAACAAGAATATTTATAAAATCATTAAATGGATTTGGATAGTAAATTATTGAGTTATCTTTTG
>CAZFPO010000076.1:0-13868 GCA_964521105.1 uncultured Lentimicrobiaceae bacterium
TTCAGAGGGAATTAAACGTAATTATCCGGTAACACCTGGCTTTGCTTATGAAAATGAATATGAAATGGTTTCAATAAATTCCGACACAACTTTACCGAAAGCACTAGTTATTAGGGACTCTTATTGTGTTGCATTAATGCCTTACCTTAACGAAAGTTTTCGAGAAGTAGTTTATATTTTTGATGCCTGGCAGTATAAATTAAACATGGATATTGTTGAAAAAGAAAAACCTGACGTTGTTATTTTGCAAATATTTGAGCCTCATATTTCTAACATTTTGGATAATTTAAGTAGATAAATTTAATGTGCTAATGATTCAATTTGCTAATGTGCTAATTCTGGACTTCGAGCGGAGTCGAGAAGTGTAAATATTCCAAAGATTCAATTTGAAGATTTGAAGATGAGATGATTTGAAAATATACGGAGGTTGAGGCATTTTGCACTGAGGAACTCGAAGTGTCGAAACCGAAGTGAATTTGCTAATGTGCTAATTCTGGACTTCGAGCAGTTCGACTCCGCTCGCTGACCACGGAGCCGAGAAGCATAATAGGGCTAATTTGAGAGAAACACCATAAAGCTAATTCACTTCGTTTTTTTCGCACCCCAATGCGATTTTATTAGCATTTTGCGGTCCGTATTTTTGAAAATACCTTGTTTAACTGTTTTTACTTCTTCAATCGTATAAAACGAATCAGGCAAAATTTCATTTGTTTTGTTTAAAAACTCCGAAAGATGTTTGCGTTTTACAATTGAAAAAATAATTTTTAAAGGTCCTTTGCTGCCTTCGGCATTCATTAATGTGTATCCGTAATTGTTTAATTTCATGTACACAATAAATTCACTAGGTTCGCTATGTGGAAAAATTCGTACAATAGCATTTCCCATCGAAATTTTTTCTTCTAATAATATCCCTACATAATTTCCTAAGGCAAAGCCTAGCCCGTATGCAATAAACGTCATGAAATTATCCATGTGTTTTAAAATCTGACTAACTGCTATAAGCCAAATTAATGATTCAAAAAATGCCAAAAATGGAGTTATCGTTTTCATCCCTTTTGACAAAAATATTAATCGAAGGGTTCCAATACTTTGGTCAAGAATACGAGCCGTACAAATCAAAATTGGAAGTATTACCCACTGAACCCAGAACGAATCTTGAGGAAACAAATTTATAATGTCCATGTTATCTGCTAATTAGTGAAACAATGTGTCGAAAATTAATACATTTCGTATTCGTACTTTAAACTTCCATTTAATAAATAGCCTTCTTCGTCAGCTTTTGGCGATTCGGGACTAAAAACAAACTGATCTATTTGCTGAATAATTTTATTTTGATAAGTATACACCTTATATTGCATTAATTCTTCATCTTTATTGTAATAACTTTCGGTTTTAACTAATCCGTTTTCATCAATTTCGTATACTTTAACAACATAAGAATCTCGGGTTTCTTCAATGTTTTTTACAAGTTGATTTTTATCATTATATTCAAAATTCGACTTAGAAATCAGCTCATCGTAGTTATTATACACCAACGTTGCTGTTTTTAAGTTTTGTTCATTATATAAATGTTCTAAAGTGTTTTTTACGTTTTCAATGTGGTCAATACGACTTTCGTTAACAATATTTCCATTTTCATCGTATTCAAAATTCAATTCTACTTCTAAGGTTTTATTTTCACCATAAATTTCTTCACGAATTTTGTTATTTCCTTGATAAAAATATTTTTTCTCGGAGTTAAATTCCCCGTCCGAATCAATGCTTCTTTTACTTATCAGAAAATTATCATTATTATAAATATATTCAACAATATCATAAAAATCGGTGTCATCATCGTATTCATTTTCACCATAATGAATGTGTTCTTTCACTAAGTTGTTATTTTCATAAAAAAATGTATGTGATTCTAAAACTTCTTCATTATCATCTAAAAACAGAGTTTCAATTAGCTGATTTTTATCATTGTACGAATATTTGTTGAATGTTTCCAAGTTACCATCTACAGTATAATCTTTTTCTAATACCATATTTTGATTTTCATCATATTCCTTGTACGAACTTACATAACTGTTGTTAGAGTTGTCGAAAACTATACCCATTAAATCGCTAATGGTAGTAACTTTAATCGATTTGAATTTTTTACTCATGAGTTTATTATTAAATTTATGCAAAGGTAATTATATTAACAAAATGCGTTTCATTACTTTTTACTAAAAGTGAATTTAACAGTATAAAAAGTTATTAATTTTGAAGAAAAGATATAATATATGAAATACAAGTATTTAATAATCAGTTTGCTGTTGGTTTTTTATTTTTCAATAGTGTATTCACAAAAAAGTCCAAAAATTGAAAATCCTTCGGATAGTATTAAATTAAAAGTAAGCCCTTATTTTTTTTATGACGAAAATCGACCATATAAAATTAATCCAAAAAAATGGCTCGATTTTCCTCAATTGTTTAATTCGCTTGATGAAGCGCAGTTTGCAATAGATAAAGCCAAAGACGATTATGATGCCTATCGGGTTTTACAATTGTCAATGCTTGAACAATTTAAAGATGAAAAAAGTAGAAAAGAGGCTTTTTATTTTGTATTTCAATATGGATACTTGCAACACGATCCGTTTATTCTTTTTTACCTGATGCAATATATGCAGGATAATCCAGTTGCCAATAGCGAAGAATTGAGCCCTAAGTTTTTAGCAAATGCAGTTTATAAAATTGCAGCCCTGCGAAACGAAGCAGCCTTGTTGCGAAAAATCGCAAAAGTAAATACTGATTTTGGGTACTTAACAGGTATTAGTTACGACGAAATTACTCAAAAAGCAAATCAAATTGATGGTTCAATTGCACCAAATTATACTCAATGCAAAAATACATTAATGATAAGGCACGAAGGAATGTTAATTTCGGGCAGTATTAGTAATGGAAAAGGAATAAAAGAATACACAGTTTCTGATGAAGTTGTTAGAAAGGGTTGGCGATACGAAGGTGAGTTTGTTGATGGGTTCGAAAATTTTCAAGGAAATTTATACGATGAAGAGTGTAACGCTGTTTACATTGGACAATGGGATAAAGGCTTGTTTGCTGGTGCTGGGAAATTTAATAACGTAGATGGTACATATTATATTGGTTTGTTTTTAAATGGAAAATGTCATGGTCAAGGGAAACTATACGATAGAAACGGGAATTTAATCTATTCGGGCGAATTTAATGAGGGAAAAATTACAGGTAAGGGTAAGCGATTTTATCATAATGGCGACATTTATGAGGGCGATTTTATTGATGCTAAACGTAATGGGAAAGGAATTTATACTTTCAATAATCGAATTAGATATGAAGGCGATTTTGTTGAAAATTTGCGACATGGTAAAGGTAAATTATACGATGCACGTAACTTATTATACTACGATGGTCAATTTGTAAACGACGAGCCCAACGGTCAAGCCATTTCTTATGATTTAACCGATGGTTCATGGTATGAAGGAAATCATACAAACGGTTTAAAAAATGGACGAATGATTCATTTTTTGAAAGATGGTCGTCAACGATACGAAACATGGGAAAACGGAAAAATGATTGTTGATTCGCATGAGGAGCAAGCTTTTATTAAAAAAACAATCGATAATCAAAATAAAAAAGAATTTTGTCCTTCAAAAATTTTAGGAGAAGGGTATACAATGGAGCTACCAGGTTCTCCTGAGCGAAAAGAATTGAATGAATTTACAACAGTTCACTTTTATACAACCGACAAATTTGTGTATTCTTTTACTGAATTCAGAAATGAAAATTACAAAAATTTAAGTGTGGAAGATACTCGAAGCGTGTTAAATAAAGTTGTAAATTGTAATGGCTATTTAATTGTCAAAGATGCTATTTTTACAAGTAATAAAGCGGGTTTGTGGTGTCGACATTTAATATTAGATAAAGATGGAAAAGGTGAGGGGCAATATGTTTTTTTAGATTCAAAATTGGGCAAAATTTATATCATTAGAGTGTCGGCTTTAGTTAAAGCAACTGCTGATAAAGAACTTGATTTGTTAAATACAAAGTTTATTTATGGTGGAAACAAATGACAGAGTTTGTCTTACTATAATCTGATAATAATTTCCAATAAATCATTTATTTGCAATACTTTATTAAATTTTCTTTTGCCGATTTTGAACCCAATTCGCTCGCTTTTTTAAAATCGTTACACGATTTTTCTATTGCTCCCATTTTTAAATAAGTGATTCCACGATTGTTAATAGCTTGAGCGTAATCGGGCTTTATTTCTATGGCTTTACTAAAATCAGATATAGCTTTTTCCAATTGTCCAGTGGTGCCATAAATATAACCTCGATTATAATAGGCTTCATAGTAGTTTTTATTTAATTCAATTGCTTTTGTGTAGTCATCGAGGGATTCGTTGGTCAAATTTAAATTGCTTTTCATTAGAGCTCTATTAAAATAAGCTACATAATAGCGATTATTTATGTTGATGGCTTTTGAAAAATCGTCGATTGCTATTTTAAATTTGCCCGCTTCGCCAAAAATAAAACCTCGATTATTGTATGCTAATTCCGACTTTTCATTGCTTGAAATGGCAGAATTATAGAAGTTTATTGGGCTCGAATAAGCCCTTGATTGGACGTAAGTAAATGACGAAAAAACGACAATGATAAAGATAAAAATCCAAGAATTTTTATACTTAGATTGCTCAATCCATGCAGTTGGTAATGAAAATAATATAAGAATTAAAATTCCAACAAGTGGCAAAAGAAAACGATGGTTTAAATAATCGTAATAAATATCTTTGTTAAAAAGTAATGCTGGAAGCAATAGAATAATAAACCACAAAATTCCAAACGATTTTTCTTTTTTCGATCTATTACTGTTTTTAAAAACTAATATAACGATTAAGATTAAAATTATCATACCTATTGCTGTTTTAACAATCGAAAAATCGGGAATTGGAGCAATATTATAGGGTAAAAGGAACGCAAAAAGTGATTCAGGAATAGTTTGTAATTTGGATATAAATGTTAAAGAGAGCTCAGGGATATAACTAATTTCTATTTCTGATGAAGAATTTGATGAGATAGCTTTTGAACGAAACCATAACCAAATTATTCCCGAGAAAAAATAAAGTATAATCGGTAACGAGTCCTTAATTTTATAATTAACTTTTGGGATAAAAAATAAATAATAAATTAGATACAAAAAAGGAAGTAATACCGCCGTTTCTTTGCTAAACAATGCTAATGTGAAAGCAATCCAGTGATAAATTAAATTTGATGTTTTTTTATTGTCGAAATATTGTATCAAAAAAATAAACGATAATATTGAGAAAAGGGTGAGTAATAAATCGCCCAAAGCTGGTATCCAAGCAATATTTGAAACAAAAAGAGGATTTACACAAAATACCAAAGTGCCTAATAATGCTATTTTGGAGGGTATTTTCAATTTAATTAATAATAATAACAAACTGCATGAGATTAATCCTATAAGCAAAAGATTTGTAAAATGAAACATAATTGGAGTATTAACTCCAGAGCTAATTGTACTAAACATATATAAAACCGATTGTAATGGTCGGTAATATTCGCTGCTTCCGTTTAAAAAAGCATCGGTTAAAAAAAGATTGGGTAAATTATTAATATTACTTAAAATATCTGTGTTGCTTTGGATAATAACATTGTCATCGAAGTTTGTATATCCAAACGAAAGAGTTTGTATATAAAGTAGGACAGGAACAAAAAATACAATTAAAAGTGGTTTATATAAATTGATGTGTTGATGAGTGTTTTTGTTATGGTTGATATTTTTTGAAGTATGTTTAAGGTTATTCTTTTTCATAGTTGAAGGTAAGTGGTGAAATATGTATATGATTGTTTTTTAGTTATTTTGCTGGCGATATAATTTGCAATTAATTATTTTATTATAATGTAAAAAGTGTTTTATCGAAGTTTTTAATACACCTAAGCCATATTTTATGCTTCTGCTGAAATTAATGGAAGAAGAATCGGGAAAATATTTTGTAGGACAACTAATTTCAGCAATTTTAAAACCAGCCATGAAAATTTGTGAAAGTACTTGATTGTCAAAAATAAAATCGTTGGAATTTTTTTGGTAATTAATGGTTTTTAAAACATTGGCTTTATATGCTCTATAACCTGTATGATATTCGGACAGCTTTTGGTTGATTAACAAGTTTTGAATGAACGTTAAAAAACGATTTGAAATGTATTTATAAATTGGCATTCCGCCTTTTAAAGCACCATTGCCCAATATTCGTGAGCCAAGAACAACATCGTATAAATCAGAAGTTAGTAAATTAACCATGGATGGAATTAGGAGTGGAGTATACTGATAATCTGGATGTAGCATAATAATAATATCCGCATTTAAGTCTATTGCTTTATCGTAACAACTTTTTTGATTCGCTCCGTAACCTTTGTTTTGATTATGAATTAAAATATGCTTAATTCGAAGTTTTTTAGCTACATCTACCGTGTTGTCATAACTCGCATCATCCACCAAAATCACCTCGTCAACCATATCGAAAGGCAATTCGTTATACGTTTTTTCGAGAGTTTTTTCGGCGTTGTATGCAGGCATCACAACAACTATTTTTTGATTGTTAAGCATCACTTTTAGGTTTAATCCAAGTTAAGGTTTTATTATCGTTTAGTTTAACTTTTTGGTTATCTATTAACCAATTAATAATTTTTATGGTTTTATCTTCATTAAATAAGTCAACCGCTTTAACTACTTCTTCTATAGTTAAGCTTTGTTTTCGTAAAACAGGTTTTAGTATTTCAACTACTTTATCAAATTCAAAATCGCTCACCGATATTTTATTTCGATTTAAACAAACATCGCATTCGCCACATCGTAAGGAGTTTTGCTCACCAAAGTATTCAAGTAATAATTTGCTTCTGCATTTTGTATTCGACTGAACGTAATGTTTTACTGCTTCAAGTCGCTCAAAGGCTGTATCTTTTAAAAATTGATAATTTTCGGGAGATATTACAATTTGCTTTTCATCAACTCTATCCTCCAAAAAAATCAATAAAGGTTTGTCGGATTTTCTATCGTAACTTAGTACTCCAATGCTTTCTAAAAAATATAAGGATGCGATAATTTGTTTCTCTTCTGTGTTTAGTCGTTTCGCAAGTTCTTTTTCATCAATTTTTACAAAATTTGAAAATAATCCACCATACGAACGGAGCAGCGTTTTAATAAACTTTTCATATTTTCGATTTTCAACCTGAAAACGATAAAGCTCTTCATTAGTGCAATTTATGATGATTCGGGAAGGTTTATTAATGGCATCGGTGAGTAGTAAAAATCCTTCTTTTTCTAAAAATTTTAGTGAGTTATAAGCTATTAACGTATTAAGGGAATATTCTTTTGTAAATTCGGAAATATTAAACTCAAAATTTCGTTCGTTTCCAGTTCCAATAGGAATTTGTAGATAATTGCAAAGGGCATTATATACATTTCGTATTATTTTAATTTCTGGAAATGAGTTTATAAAGTTTTTGTCTAACTCAATAATATCCAAATCGTCGTAAAGCTGAATAGCCCATGACTTTTTTTCATCTCGACCACCACGTCCGGCTTCTTGAAAATAAGCTTCTATTGAGTCGGGGATATCCATGTGGACAACAAATCGCACATCGGGTTTATCTATTCCCATCCCAAAAGCATTTGTAGCAACAATAACTTGTTTTATACCTCTTATCCAATCGCTTTGCTTACGGTCGCGGTCTTCCATACTTAACCCGGCATGATAAAAATCGGAAGATATTTTATTTTCTATCAAAAATTTTGCAATTTCTTGAGTTTTACGTCTGTTTCGAACATAAACTATCCCCGAACCCTTTATCCGATTTATGATTCGTAAGAGCCGTTGTAATTTGTTTTCGGTTTTTACAACCAAATAAATTAAATTTGAACGAGAAAAACTTTTTTGAAAAACAGATTGATTCTTAAACTTCAGCTTTCTTTGAATATCATCAACAACTTTGGTTGTGGCAGTTGCGGTGAGTGCTATTATTGAAACATTTGGAAAATATTGCCTAATTTCGGCAATTTCTAAATATGGGGGGCGGAAATCGTAACCCCATTGCGATATGCAGTGTGCTTCATCAATAGCAATTAATCCAACTTTTATGCGAGGTAAATTGAAAGTAAATAAGTCTGTTTTTAGCCGTTCGGGCGATACATACAAAAACTTCGTATCACCAAATAAACAATTGCCAAGAATGCGATCAATTTCGCTTTTATGCATTCCCGAGTATATTGCTGAAGCTTTTATGCCTTTTTTATTTAAGTTTTCTACTTGGTCTTTCATTAAAGCAATTAAAGGCGAAACTACCAAACATAATCCAGGTAATGCCATCGCAGGTACCTGAAAACAAATCGACTTTCCGCCTCCAGTTGGAAGCAATGCAAGGGTATCGTGCCCCGAAATTACCGATTCAATAATATCTTCCTGTAAAGGTCTAAATGCATTATGCCCCCAATACTCTTTTAATATTTTATGAATATCGCTCGACATAATTCAACTGTTTTTTGTTTTATAGTGTAAATTTATGAAATTTAATGTTTGGTTTGCTTTTGTATCTTTAAAGAGGCTGCTATAAATCTATTTTTTTGAGATTTTATATGGAATAATTCCACATGATTTTTGTCCATTATCGGGTAATAACTTAAAGTAAAAAACACCGTCTCGATAATCTAAATCATCATAAATACATGGTAAGATAATTTTCCCATTTAAATCGGCAACTCCATATTTGTTGTTTTTCTCAATTTCAAAATAGGCTGAATCTCGAAAATATATTTTGTCGTATTCAACCGGTAATAAAACCCGACCTCTATTATTTATTAAACCGTGTTTATCTTTAATATCAACAATAAATAAATCTCCAGCGTTGTCAATATAATCATAAATAGTATCTGTTACCGAAATGCCATTTACATCAATCAAGGCTTCGCAACTATCAGTTGAACCTTTAATATAAGTGTCGTAAAAATGAAACCGATTAAAAACTGCAGGTGTAGTAACTTCTCCATTAATGTTTATTAAGCCATATTTGTCATTTAACTTACAAGAAAATAGGGTAGGTGTTTCAAAATCAACATCATCAAACTTTGTTTCAACGATTGTTTTTCCAAATTTATCAATAATTCCCATTTTATTACTTAATGTTACAAAAGCATATCCGTTTTGAAAATCGCCAATTTTATCAAATTGACAAGTAACAATACTCTTTCCTTTTTTATTTATAATTCCCCATTTGTCATTTTGTTTAACAGCAACCAAACCTTCGTTGAATGAGCTTACTTCGTTATATTGAGCTTGAATAATGATATTACCTTTTGTATCGATAAAACCATATTTATTGTTATTTAAATAAGGACTCAATCCCTCGTTGAAATAAGTTTGAGAATTTATATTTTGATTAGTAAATAATTTTCCATTTGAATCAATTATTGTTGAATCAATTTCGGTAAAAGCAAGGCTCAAACTCTCGCCAAGATAAATAATATAATCATATTTTTCTTCGGTTAATTTAGTGCCTTTTATATTGTAAATACAATATTTATCATTTCTACCAGCATAGTATACAGTTGATTTTTCATCGTTGATATTTATTTCCAAATATTCAATTGGTATTATTATTTCATTTCTATTGTTAACTAATCCATTTTTTTCATTTTTTTCAACAACGTATAAGCCCGAATTATAATTTTCGTGTTCGTTATACATGTTGTCATATATAAAAGGAACTAAAATTTTGGCGTTTCTATCAACTAAGCCATATTTTCCTTTACTTATCATGGTGTAATAATCGTAATATAAATCCATGAAATCATAAGGAGGTTCATCTAATATACAGGGTATAATTTCACCTTTTACAATATCATAAATGCCAAATTTTTCTGTGCTGTCCTCGACAACGACACGATTTGAATTATATAAATACGACATGTCAATTTCGTTCGTGTATTTACAAGGAATTATAAGTTTACCATTAATATCAAGTAATCCATTTTTGCCATCTTTTATTGCATAAGCATATTTTTCATAAAACATTTCGCTGTTTATTTGATTATCGTATTCACAATTAATAAATACATTGCCTTTTGAATCAAGCATTCCGTATTTCCCATTTTTAATTACTGGAATATACGAGTTGTAGCTATATTCAGTCAAGTCTATAGGCTCATCATACTCGCAATTTATAAATTCAAAATTATTTAGTAAAACAATTCCGTATTTTGAATTTCGTTTCGCAGATAAAGCATACTGTATTTCTGATTCATTAAAATTTAATTCCTCATAAATTGGATTGGCAATTAATTGTCCAAAACTATTATAAGCACCAACTAAGCTGTCTTTATGAGTGAAATAAATGTAAGAATCATCATAAAATTCTGCTGTTTCTATGGTGTCAAAAATGCAAGGTTGAATTTCTTTTCCACTTGTTAAGTACAAACCATATTTGTTATTTTTTTGTGCAATTATTACTGGAGGTGTTTTTAAAAAGATATTATCAAATTCACAAGGTAATATTATGTTCCCTTTTGTGCTCATAATACCAAATTTGCCATTTTTACTGAAATTTAAATACGATTCATCATATTGTTCCTCAACTAAATCATTAAAAACTATATAATCGTAAACAAAAGGCAAAAGTGTTTGTAGGTTATGTTTTGATATTAAACCATATTTTCCATCTTTAACTGCAAAAATAATGTTTGGAATTTCTTCTGATTCAAGCTCGTTAAACTCTGTTTTATAATGCCAAATATTCTTTTTTACATCGATAATGCCCCATTTATCAACAAGTTTTACGGCCCAAGAAGTACCTGAAAGAAAAATAATATCAGAATATTTGGCTGGCTGTGTAATACTATCATTTACCTTAAATCCCCAAAATCCACTATCCTCAAATGGCTCGCAACTAAACGATGGTATCATTGTTTTACTTGCATATATTTTTCCCGAAGCATCAAAATATGTTTCAATACCTTTGTCATTTTCCGAAACAAAGTACTTGTCTCGTACAAGATAAACTTCAGCTGGGTTATTGATATTAATTTTATTTCCTTTTGAATCAAAAATGATAATCCTTTCTTCATTGGAAGCAACTATGATAAAGTTATCATAAATATCTCGTTTAATATCAATATTATCAAATGACAAATCCGAAACTTTATCCCCTTTATGATTCATCAAATATATTTTATCGTTTTTATTTGCTTCAAATAGATAGGGTCCGCAATTGTTTAAATAATTGTATCTTAAAGGAATAATTATTTTACCATTTTTGTCAATAATACCAACACTATCGTTTCGTTCAACTCTAAAATAGTTTTGGTTCATTCTATCAATAAAATCAAAATTCATAGGGATAATTAACCTTCCTGATTGGTCAATTATACCTTTTTCTGAACAATAATTTGATACAATCGCAAAACCATCTTCAAAATTTTGTACGCTTGCATACTGATTTTTAATAATAATATTTCGGTTATTGTCGATAAAACCCCACAATTGATTCTCGACAAAAGGATAAAAAGTATTATTTTTTTGAGCTTTGATACATGTTATAGAAGCCATTAGCAAAACGAAAAATATTTTTGTTTTCATGAATTGATTTTTTTTACAAAAATATAAAAAAAATGTTAATTATTTTATGGAGAATTTAAATAAACATGTAGCAATAATATAAATAATAGTTGGCACAGTAAATAATTTGTAAATAATTGTGTTATTATATTGATAAACACCCTCAATTTTTGCAAAAAATATTATTATACAAATAATTATGACTACTTTTGCAGTCAAATTAAAAAAATATAATGATAACATTTGAACAATTTGGTTTAAACAACCAAATTCTCCAAGCAATATCGGAGCTTGGTTTTGAAAATCCAACTCCAATTCAAGAAAAAGTAATTCCACATTTACTCGAGTCGACAAAAGATTTAATAGGACTTGCTCAAACAGGAACGGGTAAAACTGCGGCTTTCGGATTACCGCTACTACACCAAATAGATACATCTATAAAAACTACTCAGTTTTTAATATTATCACCCACACGCGAATTGTGTATGCAAATACATAACGATTTAACGGCATATTCTAAGTACCAAGATAAAATATCTATGGTTGCGGTATATGGTGGTGCTTCTATTGAAAATCAGATTCGTAAAATAAAAAGTGGAGTTCATATAATCGTTGCAACTCCCGGGCGCTTACTCGATTTGTTAAAACGTAAAGCTGCCAATATTTCACACATTAGAACCATTATCCTTGACGAAGCTGATGAAATGCTTAACATGGGCTTTCGCGAAGATTTAGAAGAAATTATAAATTATGCTCCCAACGAACGCCAAACCTTATTGTTCTCGGCTACAATGCCTGCCGAAGTATCTGCTTTATCAAAAATATATTTAGATTCACCAGACGAGGTAACTGCCGGACGTAAAAATCAAGGTGCATTAACTGTTGAGCATCACTTTTATGTAGCTCAGGAAAAAGATCGTTATGCTGTTTTACGTAGAGTAATTGATTACTATCCATCGATGTATGCTATTGTTTTTTGCCGTACACGAGCCGAAACTCAGCAAGTAGCCAATTTATTAATTCAAGACGGATACCCTGCTGATGCGCTTCATGGCGACTTATCGCAAGCACAACGCGATTATGCGATGTCGAGATTCAGAAATAAAGGCTTGCAAATTCTTGTAGCCACTGATGTTGCTGCTCGGGGAATTGATGTAAATAACTTGACGCATGTTCTTAACTATAACTTACCCGATGATTACGACACTTATTTGCATCGAAGTGGTAGAACTGGAAGAGCCAATAAAACCGGAATTTCTGTGGTAGTTGTAAATACACGTGAAAAATTTAAGGTTAAACACCTCGAAAGTAAAGTGAGTCAGAAATTTATTCAAATGCCAATACCAAATGGTGCTGAAATTTGTGAAAAAAGAATTCTACATCATATCGATGAAGTACTAAATACCGAATCGGTGGAAGATCACGTAAAATTTATTGATTCTATTTATTACGAAAAATTTGCTGAATTAGATAAAGATGAAATAATTAAGCGTTTTTTGTCAAATCAGTTTAATACGATTTTTGAAAAATACCGCAAAGTACCCGATTTAAATGTTTCTGCCGATTCGATAAGAGAAAGAGGAGGCGAGGAGCGACAATCCAGAAATCCGAAAAAAGATGGTTTTACACGAATGTTTATTAATGTTGGGCGAATAGATGGTTTTGATAAAGCTATGCTTCGCGATTTTGTTCGGGATATTATGGACGAACAATCGGTAGATGTTGGCGAAGTAGATATTCGTGATAGATTTTCAATTTTTACTGTACCCGATGATGTTATTCCTCCATTAAAAAAATCGTTTGCTAAAATTATGTTTGATAATCGACCTCTTCGAGTTGATGAAATGGATAGAAGTGATTCTAACTCATCGAGAAGTGGTTCTAAATCATATGGAAGATCAAACGAGAGAAGTTCAAGATATTCAAATGATAGAAGTGATTCATTTTCTTCAAACCGAAAATCATCAGATTCAAATAGGGGATATAAATCTACAAGAAATGAGGGTGGAGATAGAGATAGAAATAAAGATAGCAGAAAACCACGAAGAGAAAGATATTAGAAGTTATTATAAGCAAAAAAGCTCTCGAATGAGGGCTTTTTTTATGTGCTAATTTTTCTATGTGTTAATGTTTTAATTTGAAGATTTGAAAATGAGTTGATTTGAAGATTTGAAAATTTGCTAATTTTGATACTGTTCAAAAAAGTGTGTAAAGCTCAAAAAAATCGATTTTTGTATTACAA
>CAZFPO010000077.1:0-13791 GCA_964521105.1 uncultured Lentimicrobiaceae bacterium
TGATTGAACTGCAAAGATAAAAAAATTAGGTGAAAGATTGAGTATTCATTAAAAATTAATAATTCTGAGTCTGGATTATTTTCACTTGGTGTTAGAAGTAGCGTTGGAATTGTAAACGATGGTAAATGGCAAAAACCAGCATTTGGAACAGGCGGGCATTTTCACATTCAATTTTCGGATAGAGTAAACAGCGAGTGGTTTGCCGATCATTTAAAAGCCGACTTAGATAACTTTGGCTGGCGAGCCGACACACATATAGGCTGGAGTATAATGTATTATTTACGAAAAAATTCAAAACCATTAATTCGTCCTTATGTTTTAGCAGGTCATTGTTTTGAATACTTAAAATTTACAGATAATATATTTCCAAATAATTATGCTGAACGATGGAGTGCATCTATCCAAGGAGGTTTTGGCACACATATCAATGTAACTGAAAGAGTAGATTTTTCGTTTGCAACGCAATACATGATGCATTTAGGCACAAAAATAATTGCATCGAATACTAATAATATTACCACTTTTACAAAAAAAACAGGAACAGGAATTCACGACCATATTCTTATAAATTTTAGTATAAACTACAAAATTGTTGACTTATGGTAAAAAAAATTGTGTTTACAATAGTTTTGACAACTTTTTTGCATTGTTTTTCGCAACAAAACAACATTTTAACAAGTGGATTGTTAAAAGCTAATTTATCGTTTACTCAAAGTTTCATGCTTCAACAACCAAATCAAAATGTTTATTTAAACGGATACTTGGAGTTCTTTTCTTCGAATAATATTAGCATCAGAGGCGATGCGTTTTGGTATATTGATAGCCGACAGAACAATCCAATTTTTAACCAAAATTATTTAATACAATTTGGAGCAATATACCACAAACAGCGAACTATAAACGATTTTTACATTGGGCTACAACCCGGATTTTCGTTAACCATGCCCTACACATCGGAAAACCAACAAGATAAAAACGTCCTTCGTTTAATGCCAAATTTAAACATATTGGCGGGTTATACTTTATTTTTTTCAAAATATTGTAATTTTAATTTTGGAATCAATTACATTATTTCGAGATATAGAGGAACTAAAAATGGATCATTAAAATTAGACGAATTAATGATTACAGGTGGTTTAGGGTTTCATTTAAAGATTCGGAAATAAAAAAAAATCTGCCTCAAACTAAAAAGTTTGGACAGATTTTTTTATTGAATAGAACACTTAAGCGTGTTGATACTCGGCAACAATACGTTTTACATCTTCGGAAGAAACCCTACCGTAAACTTTTTCGCCTACCATCACAACAGGTGCTAGTCCACAAGCGCCAACGCAACGTAAGCTACTTAACGAAAACTTACCATCACTAGTTGTTTCACCAACTGATATACGCAATTGACGTTTAAATTCATCTAAGACCTTTTCCGAACCACGAACATAACAAGCGGTACCCATACAGATTGAAATTGGGTGAGCACCTTTAGGAGTCATTGTGAAAAAGGAGTAGAAAGTTACTACACCAAACACTTTGGCAACCGACATTTTTAATTCGTGAGCTACCACTTCCTGAACTTCAGCTGGTAAATAACCAAAATATGATTGGGTTTTATGAAGAACATTAATAAGTTCTCCAGCATCGTTGTTAAAAGACTTGCAAATCGCTTTAATTTCGTCGACTTGCTCTTGTTTTAATATAATTTTTACATGTGACATTTTAAAAACCTCCTATATGGTATAAAACCCTATTTTTCTAAATCAATTACTATTTCCGACCTTCTATCAAAATAATGCGTATGAAGCAAGTGGTGAGATTTTTCACCTAATGGTTTTCCCAGATACTCTTCATATAGCTTAATAATATCAGGATTTTCGTGTGATTTACGAATTGGCTTTTTAGAATCTTCTTCATAAATTGCTTTCCAACGAGCTTTAACTACATCACTATTTCCATGATGAAGTGGTTGACCGCCACCATTTATACAACCGCCTGGGCAAGCCATAATTTCGATAGCATGGAAGTGACATTTACCTGCTTTAATATCTTCTAATAATTGGCGAGCATTTCCTAAACCGTGAGCAATTCCAATATTCAATTTTAATCCATTAAAATCGATAGTAGCAGCACGAACGCCTTCTAAACCGCGTAATTGTTCAAACGAAATTTTATCGAGTGATTTTTTAGTATATAATTCGTATGCTGTTCTGCAAGCTGCTTCGATAACACCTCCAGTAGTTCCAAAGATAACTCCTGCTCCAGTAGATTCGCCCATAGGACTGTCAAAATCTTCGTCGGGTAAAGAATTAAAATCTAAGTTTGCTTGACGAATTAAAGATGCCAATTCGCGGGTTGTGATGGAATAATCAACATCAGGATTTCCATTTTCGGCAAATTCAGGTCGCGATGACTCGTATTTTTTTGCAACACAAGGCATAACCGAAACTACCACCATTTCTTCGCGTTTAATTCCAAGTTTTTCGACAAAATAACTTTTAGCCATTGCACCAAACATTTGTTGTGGCGATTTCGCTGTAGAAGGAATTTCATGCATTTCGGGGAATTGATGTTCAAAAAACTTAACCCAAGCAGGACAGCACGAAGTCATTATAGGTAATTTTACGTCTTTATCTCCGTTTAAATGTTTTGTCAAACGGTCGAGTAACTCAGCACCTTCTTCCCAAATTGTTAAATCCGCAGCCCAGTCGGTATCAAAAATATAATCAAACCCTAAACGACGAAGAGCAGCAGCCATTTTACCAGTAACTAATGTACCAGGTTTTAATCCAAATTCTTCACCTAAAGCGGCACGAACAGCAGGAGCCGTTTGTACTATCACTTTTTTTGTTGGATCGGCAATAGCACGAATTACTTTACCTGTGTGGTCAGCTTCGGTTAATGCACCAACTGGACAAACTGCGATACATTGTCCGCAATAAGTACAAACCGATTTTTCTAAAATTTGATCAAACGCTGTTGATACTACTGAAGTGAATCCTCTATTTATACCTGATAAAACACCTACTGTTTGGAATTCGTTACACATCATTTCGCATCTACGGCACATGATACATTTATCCATATCACGAATGATGGAAGGAGAAAAATCTTTTCGATAGGTTGATTGTTCACCTTGGAAAGGAATTTCACGAACACCCAATTTTTGTGCTAACGATTGCAAATCACAATTTCCGTTCTTAGGACAAATTAAACAATCGAACGGGTGATCGGATAACATTAATTCCAAAACGGTTCTGCGAGAATTTATCACTCTGATACTATGGGTATTAACTACCATTCCCTGAAAACATTCGGTTACACACGCTGGAGCTAAATTTTTACGACCTTCAACTTCAACAACACAAATGCGGCATCCGCCTGGTTTATTTTGAATGTTTAAATCTTTCAACTCCAAGTAACATAATGTTGGAATTTCGATACCATTTTGTCGAGCAGCTTTTAAGATAGTAGTACCTTTTTCTACCTGTACAGCTTTATTATCAATGGTTATATTTATAAGTTCCATATATTATATACTCCTTATTTTATTTAATAAAAATTGCATTAAACTTACATTTTTCGTAACAAGCTCCACACTTGATACAGATTTCTTGACGAATAAAATGAACTTGTTTACGTTCACCTTCAATTGCATTTACAGGGCAATTACGAGCACAAGCAGTACAACCCACGCACTCTTCGGGGATAATTTCGTAACGCATTAAATCGCGACAAACTTTTGATGGACAAGTTTTTTCATCAACATGAGCCAAATATTCGTCCCAAAAATTTTCGATAGTTGAAAGAACAGGATTAGGTGATGTTTGACCAAGACCGCATAAAGCAGTATCTTTTATCACTTGGCTTAAATTTTTCAAATTATCTAAGTCTTCGCGTGTACCATTTCCTTTAGTAATTTTTTCAAGGATTTCATGCAAACGTTTATTACCAATACGACATGGAGTACATTTTCCGCATGATTCTTCAACCGTAAATTCGAGATAGAATTTTGCAATAGCAACCATACAATCGTCTTCGTCCATAACAATCATACCGCCCGAACCCATCATAGATCCAGATGCAATTAAGTTATCATAATCGATTGGTGTGTCTAAATGTTTTTCAGTTAAACAACCACCTGAAGGTCCACCTGTTTGAACTGCTTTAAATTTTTTACCATCACGAATTCCACCACCAATTTCGAAAATAATTTCACGTAAAGTAATACCCATTGGTACTTCAATAAGCCCAACATTATTTACTTTTCCAGCTAATGCAAAAACTTTTGTACCTTTTGATTTTTCGGTTCCAATTTTTGAGAACCATTCCCATCCTTTATTTAGGATAACTGGAATATTTGCATACGTTTCTACATTATTAACATTAGTAGGTTTTCCTTTGTAACCCGATTCGGCAGGAAAAGGTGGTTTAAATGTAGGTTCGCCACGATGACCTTCCATCGAATGGATTAATGCGGTTTCTTCGCCACAAACAAAAGCACCAGCTCCGTATCTTAATTCGATGTCGAACGAAAAACCAGACTGCAAAATATTTTCACCTAACAAACCATAAGCTCTGGCTTGGTCGATAGCTATTTTTAAACGAGTAATTGCTAACGGATACTCTGCACGTATATAAACTAATCCCTTTGTAGCACCAATTGCAAAACCGTTAATAGTCATTGCTTCAATAACGGAGTGAGGGTCACCTTCGAGTATTGAACGGTCCATGAATGCACCAGGGTCGCCTTCATCAGCATTACATACTACGTATTTTTGATCGGCTTGGTTTTTTGCTGCAAATTCCCATTTTAATCCGGTTGAAAATCCACCACCACCACGACCACGTAATCCTGACTTTTTAATATTTTGTATTACTGCCATTGGGTTATTTTCTTCTAAAACTGCTCCTAATGCAGCATAACCATCATTGCCAATATATTCATCAATGTTTTCAGGGTCGATAAAACCGCAATTACGTAATGCAATACGAAGCTGTTTTTGATAAAATCCCATGTGTTTTGAGTCAGAAACTGGCGTCTTTGTTTCAGGATTTTCGAACAATAATCGAGTTACTTTTCGACCTTTAATAAAATGTTCTTCAATAATTTCTGAACAATCATCTTCTTTAACTTGAGTATAAAAAGTATTATCGGGCATAATTTTTACAATAGGTCCTTTTTCACAAAACCCAAAACAACCCGTTTGAATTACTTGAATGTCTTCATCCAACCCTTTTTCTTGTATGATTGAATTAAATTGAGCTAATATTTTTTCAGATTCTGTTGCTCGACATCCCGTTCCTCCGCATATCAATATGTGATATTTGTACTTTGCCATTCGGTAGCCTCCTTTTTTATTTGTTATCTATTTTTTGATAATTAACTGGGATAATCCCTTCTACTAGTTCTCCATTAACGATATATTTCTGAACTATTTCGATTGCTTTTTCTTCGTTTACATATCCAAAAATGATGGGTTCTTCACCTGGTTTTTGAATTTCAACTGTTGGTTCTGCATAACAATACCCCATGCAACCAGTTTGTGTAATAATTCCATCAATTTTCCTTTTTGAAAACTCTTCCATAAACGATTCCATCGTTTGTTTTGCTCCCGATGCAATACCACAAGTTGACATCGATACTTTTACTTGTACGTGAGAATCAGGGTCATTTGCCTGTTCTCTCAGGTTGATTTTGGCTTTTAAAGCTTCTTGCTTTTTCTTTAAGTCAGCCAATGACATAATTTTTTCCATACTTATTAATCTTTATTTTATATTATTTAATTTCTTATTTCATCTAAATTATTTTGAATCATCTCCTTTAACATCATCACAATATTTGGATTTTGAATGGATATCCCATCTAACATGGAATTTACTTCGTCTGTATCAAAACAAAACTCTTTATCGCCAAATTTATGGTTGTAAATAAACCGAACTCGGGGATATGAAGTTGCTGTGAGTATTACTACCGAAGCCATATCACCTATTGGCTTTCTGTCGAGGTGAGAATATTGCATTTGAACAATAACTTCGGTACCTTTGTTAAGAGTTGAATGAATTTGCATAAAACCATTACAACCCTCAGCACTTTGCTTTAACAAAGGAATGCCTAGTCCTACTTTACGAGTTGTTCGTGTAGTAAAAAAAGGGTCGGTTACTTGTTTCTGCATTTCTTCACTCATTCCAATTCCATTATCTTTAATAGTTATCTTTAAAACATCATTTACAGTATCCTCTACAAATATCAACTCAATTTGCGTGGCTTTTGCACTCACTGAGTTTTGAAAAATGTCCAAAATATGTAACGATAAATCTTTCATTGCAAAATTGCTTATTTTTTTAATTCCTTTTTACTTTTTCCAATATTTATTACAAATCTAATTAACCAAAACATTCCTTTGATTTTCAAAAGTTAATGCACTCCTTATTTCTTCATAACTAATCTCGGTCATTTGAAAAGTACTGAAAGAACTTCCTATTTCGTCCAAATTATGAGCATCGGAATTAGTTACTATTTTGAATTTTGACAACTCTTGGTGTGTACTTCTAAAATTCGAGTTTATTCCTCGTTTACTAACTTCAACTGCATCCACTTTAATATCTAAAGGAAAAAACCCCAATTGACTATATATGCTATTTTTGGGCTTATCAATATGAGCAGGAATAAAAATCCCATTTAATGAATGAACGAACAGTTCAATTTCGTTAATTGACTGATTTATTGCATTTATCAATAGTTTCTCTTCCTGATAAATGATATCTTCATTTTCGTCAACTAATACTTGATACCCAAAATAGTCGGGATTATTCTGAAAAAAAGGTAAATGCATATTCAAATACTCTTGAAAATCAGACAAGGATTTATTATTTTCGAAAAAACATAAACAATGCACCTCTTCCCTACTGGTAACCTCGGCACCGCAAAGTACATAAAGTCCATATTGAGCAGCAATTTTGTGAACCAAAACCGATTGTAACGTGGTGTTATGGTCTGAAATTCCAATAATTTGTAAATTTTCACTTAAGGCTTTCGATACAATTGCACGTGGGCTCATATCCAAGCTACCGCAAGGAGATAAATGAGTGTGAATATGTAAATCGGCTTTAAATGATTTCATACTATTTATTTAATAATGCATACAATTTGCCACTTACTTCGAATGCCGACTTTTGGGTAACTAAAATTGGAATATTTTCCTTATTACTTTGTAAAACGGTATCTTCTTCGGGTTTAAATCCATTCACAATAATTACAGCAGAAACATCTTTAAGAGAAGCTATTGCTAAAACATTTTTATGCGACTGTAGAGTAATCCATACCGCTCCCGAAGAGATATTGCCCATTACATCGCTCAACAAATCGGAAGTGTAACCACCTAACACTTCATTTTGAATACCTTGACTTCCACTTACCAGTGATAATTCCAGTTTTTCGATTAAATCATTAACTATCATAACTTACACTATTTACTTACATTACATCATTTAATTCATCACGCAAACTATTTCGGTCTAATTTTTTAAAACCCCAAATGTTTTTCATAATATCCACCGACTCCTGAATATCCATTTTTTCATTTTGTTCCAATACTTTTTGAACAAAAACACATTGTTTAATCTTCGCTTTATTTTGTACAATATCTTCGGCAAATGATTGACATGAAGGATTTCCACAAATTCCACAATCTACTTGAGGCAACAAACGATTAATATCGAACATTCGTTTCATTTTACTCATTGCTTCGGCAATATTATCATCTAATTTCATGATTGAACGAGCCTCAATTGGATTAATGCAAGCGTTTTCGTGCAAAAAATCTTTATTTAACAAAACGTTTGATGCTTGAACATCGTTACTTGTAGATTTTATATCTCCGCAAAACACTGCTCTTTTTCGTAATTTTTCGGCTACTAAAAAACGATTTGACGGACACAAAATTCCGCCAGCACAACTTTCATCGCATGCTCTTAATTCTAAGAAATCAACCCCCTTCATCTCATCATTTTCAACTTTTTCTAAAAACTCTATTACATTAGAAATTTCATCAATAGCTAAAGCCCTGGCATCATGAATGTTATCCGCCTCGCCATTGGTTAAACTCCAAACAATTGACTTTTTATCTAAAGGTTTATGATTATATTTAGTTGAAAGACCATTTTTTATACTTTTCAAGGATTTATTAAACAAATAGTTCATATTAATTGCACCATCAATGGCTGATTTATCTTCACCAAGAGGGCTTTTAATTGCAACAATTTTTGCAGCACAAGGGGTGATATAAAACACTCCGATATCGATGGGATTAACTCCTTTATCGCATAAAACTTTTCGTGCATGCAAAGCGGTAAAATCCAACGGAGCTTTGAGTAACATCAAATGAGGAATTAGAGTAGGAAATTTTACCTGTATCAATCGAACTATGGCAGGGCAAAAAGTAGAAATGAGAGGTCGTAACTTAACTCTATTAAAATAATGTGCATATTCTTCCACTAAAAAATCAACGCTATATTCTACCTCATACACTTCGGTGAATCCTAATTCGTATATGGAGTTAAAAATTTCATCTTTTGTAATATTATCAGGAAATTGCCCACTAAAAACTGCGGGCACAAGAGCAATTCGGTGAGTAAACTTAAATATTGAATCAAGTTCATCTTGTTCAACTATTATTGCTCCAACAGGGCATACTCTATAACATTCACCACAATCAACGCAGCGATTATCTAATAGTTTGGCTTTTCCATTATGCACACGTATTGCTTCGGTAGGGCAAACATTCATACAATGAGAACATCCAATACAGATGTCTTCTCGAAATTGTAACGCATGATGAAATGTTTGACTATTCATTGTTTTGATTTGAGTGAAAATAATTAATAAATTCAAGCGTAGTTCCTATTTGTACTTTGCTTTGAATATTAAATATGTCAGTATTACTTTTAATATTTGGCAAACCCATACCTGCTCCAAAACCCATTTCGCGAACTTCTGGAGATGCAGTAGAATAACCCGCTTGCATGGCAAGGTTGATATCTGATATTCCAGGTCCTTGGTCTTCCAACTTAATTTTAATACAATCTTCTAAAATTTGAATTTTTACAATTCCACAATTAGCATGAGCTACTACATTCACCTCTGCTTCGTACAACGCCACAACAGTTCGTTTGATGATATTTCCATCAACGTTTAATTGTTTCAAGGTTTTTTTCACCATGCTAGAAATTGCTCCTGCATTTGAAAAATCGCCACCTTCTATGTTGTAACTAAATTCCATCATGTTTAATAAACAGGATTAATACCAGAACTATACAATAAACCAGATGTTTTAAATAACGAAAACGGGCTAGAAATTAATATTAAGCCATTTTCTTTTGCCAATTCGAGCATATCATCGGTGATTTTTTTATTACGAACAAAAATAATGCAAGTTATTTCCGACATTTCGGCAGTACGTATTGCCTGCACATTGGATAAACCAGTAAGCAACAAAACATTGTCGACCTTAACTGTTAATACATCACTCATTAAGTCAGAGGCAAATGCAGTATTCACCTCATGATTAATTTTATCAGAGCCACAAACCAGCTTCCCTTGTATCACTTCTATCAACTCACTGATTTTCATCTTATTAATATTAATAATCTTACTTCATTCATTTCAATGTGCAAATGTAAATTTTTATTTGTTAATAAAATAACAATAAAAAACATCAACTCTAATTTATTTTTATTCTAAATAAAATACTTAATAATCAATACTTTATGATTAAATAGTTAATACTTCTTTAATTACATATTAAGCAAAATATTAGTTTGAATTTGAGCATATTATCATTTGTTAATATATGCTTTCTTTTAATTGTGTTAAACAATTATTTGTTAAATACTATTAGTTGTACTTCTTAGCATGTTTTATTTGAAAAATGACTATTCCAACAATGGGGAAAATAATAAAAAACATGAAGGAATAAACTAAACCTAAATTATCCGACAAAAAACCCAATAAAACAGTCCCGGTAGCAATGCCTACATCTAAAGCTGTTAAAAAAATCGAATTTGCCACTCCCCTTTTATCAATAGGCATCAACGAATTTATCATCAATTGTAATACTGGAAACGATATTCCATAACCTATGCCTAATATCAATGCTGATAGCGATAAAGAAAATAGAGATTGAAAATATACAAGCATTGGAATTGCTAAAATAATTGAAGAAAAAGATACTATCAATAAAATATAGTGTCCTTTTTTGTCGAAAATTTTCCCGGCAATAACCCTCGAAATAGTTAAGCCTAAAGCTAAGGATAAGAAAAATATGGAAGAATATCCATTATAGTATTTAACACAAAAAAGAGTAATAAAATTTAAAATAGCACCATAAGGAACCATTATAATAAATGTAAGAAATACAAACAAAAAAGTTACTGGAGCATAAATTTGGTAAATTGATTTTACATTAAATTTTTTAATTTCGGAAGTTTTAGGAAAATGGACAAAAAATATTAGTAACATTCCAAAAATAGCAATAGCTGTTGAAACTATAAAAAGTAAATCGAAATTTGAATTTTCGACAATTACACTTGCTAATAACGGACCCATTGCCATTGCAAAAGTAAATGCCAAGCCATAGTAACCAATACCCTCACCTCTTCTACTATCGGGCAATAAATCCATCGCAATGGTATTGCCAGCAGTTGTTAGTAAACCCCACGATATTCCATGAAGGATTCTTAAACTTATTAACCCCCAATACGACATAATAAATGGATATCCTAAAAAGGTAATTGCAAATAGAAGCAATGAACTCAAATATATAGTTTTACGTCCAAAAGCATCAAGCATTGGTCCGGCAAAAAGACGAGATAAAACAGCCGTTAAAATGTAAATTGATATTATTAAACCAGCATCTGATTTTGAAAATTGTAAACCGTCTACCAAATAAAGAGGCAACGCGGTAATTAAAAAATAAAAAGCGATACTTACAAAAAAATTTCCGAATAATAATATTAAAAAATCACCGCTCCATAGTTTTCGATTCATTTGTATTATTTAATCGACTTCATTTTTTTAATTTCTTCTTCGAGTTGATTTTTTGCACCTTCTTGGTCGGATTTATTTCGTTGAATTTTATTTTCAATATTTTCCTTTTCTTTTACCAAATCTTTCCCATCTTCCACAAGTTTATCGTACTTTTTTTGGGCTTTATCTATCACTTTTTGCTGTTCTTTTATTTTTTCATCAACCCAAGCTTTATAGCCTACATCTTGAATTTTTTTCAATACATCCTTAAAATTTGAATAAATTCCTCCCTCCGAAATAGTGATAAAGTTTTCGTAACCTTTTGAAATGACAACAGTAACTTTTGATTTTTCTTTATTTCCATCAACTTTAATATAATAATCCATTGCATCGTTGGATATTTTACTAAAAATTGCCTTTTCGTATAGTTTATATCCACTTTTTGAAGATGGTTTTTTTAAACCCTCTTTGGATAAATAATCTTCAACAACATTTTCCATCACCTCTGCAGGTATATCGTACTCCGCCACTAAACAGGGACGTTTATCTTTTAATAAAGATACCGTTTCTTCTTTAATTTTTTGACTAAAAACAACGGTAGAAACAAATAATACGCTTAAAAATAAGACTGTTTTCTTCATAATTCATGTTTTATATTATCGCAAATATACAATTTAAATTTAAAACAAATTATTTTTATAGTCGTCCCCCTACTAATACGGTACGCTATTAGTCGTCCCCCGACTAATACGGCAATGGCGGTAGTAGTCGGAGGACGACTTACTGAGGTAGTAAAATTAAACCTTTTATTTATCAATAATTTACACAATTTAACTATAATTTAATATAACATCTATTGACTTTTAAATTTTATTGTTTTATATTTGCATATATTTTTTATTTATGAACACCAACGTATTTAAAATTGATTTTTCTAATCAAATCTCGCATATAAGTAGAGAGAGAGAGAGAGAGAGAGAGAGAGAGCAGTTCGACTTCGTGGTCATCGAGCGGAGCCGAGATGCCGAGACGGGAGAGATTGGAAAGATTGTTACGAGATTGGTGGAAAAAAGAATGGAGGGATTGTTTTCGGACATCGAGCGGAGTCGAGATGCCGAGACGAAAGATTGGAGAAGTTCTGCTACAAGGTTGGATTCTATCTTTTACTACTCAAACCAAATTATTCACAAAAACAATGTTGTAAATGATTTGGGCATGTACAAAACAAAGAGCAATTTTTATCATTGGCAGAAAAATAAAATGCCAGAAGCTTATTGTTTTGAATTTTTTAACAATGTACAAAATACCCAAACAACGCCGTACAAACAGCCACAATAGCGATGAACCTCCATAATACTACATGCATTGGCTAAAAAAACAACTACGGATTGAACTCCGTAAACAATCAATTACTATTTTTATAAACAAATTAATTATAAATCACATCTTAGTAATGCGTGAGCTTTTGCTTTTTTTTAATATTTTTTTTATTACTGCCTTTACTTTTGCTCAAATTACACCCGTTGAATACCCAAATTTGGTGGTTAACGGAGATTTTGAAGAGTATAACTTTTGCCCAGATGGATTAGAAGGTATATTGTGGGGAGCATGTGTTGGTTGGAACTCTCCAATACAGACAACCCCAGATTATTATCATCCATGTAATTGCGAACTCCCATGGAGTGGCAATGTTGTTTGTGTACCTAATAATCTAATAGGGAACCAAAGTGCAAAATCAGGGAATGCTTATGCTGGGTTTCATACTTGGTTTATCTATAATTTTGGAGAGGGATACAAAGTATGGATAGAGTATATTCAAGGAACTTTAATAGATAAATTATGCTCAAAAAAAATATACAAAGTTGAGTTTTTTTTATCACTTGCCGATTCAGTTGCTTTTGCTACTTCACGAATTGGAATATCCTTTTCAGAATCCCAAAGATGGCTACCAACGCAAAGTGGTAGTAATTTCACACCCGATTTAATTAATAATACAGGCAACCATTATGCTGATTCTAATAATTGGATGCTATTTTCAGGCTATTACCTTGCAAATGGTTTTGAAAAGTATTTTATTATTGGGAACTTTGAAAAAGACGAATTTAATCCTGATACACTTAGAATTAAAAATGTTGGTATTTATGATTTTGAGTCTGGTTATTACTACATTGATGATGTCTCAATTAGATATACAGGCTTAGAAATTGATGTGCCAAATATATTCACTCCCAACGGGGATGGCATTAATGATTATATCAATTTTGCAATTTATGGCGTAGGGATTTTATCAAATGTGAAAGTATATAATCGTTGGGGCAATTTGGTATTTGAAGGTTATAATAACAATGCACTTTGGGATGGAAAGTATAATAATAAAGAGTGTGCCGAAGGAACATACTATTACATTATCACATTGGAAACCAAAGGTGGTGAAAAAATTGAAGCAAAAAGCTCATTGTTTTTACTGAGATAGTTAAAACAATAAAATATGAAAAAAATATCATTAATAATTTTTGCATTCGCATTAATTCAAACTTCGTATGGACAAAACATTTCCCCTCAGGGAACTGCATCAAATGTTACAGATTGGACAAGGGGAGGAAATACAGGCTCACCAGCTTCCTCTAATATCATAGGACCATCTCATTACATGCCTTTTTATTTTAGGGTTGGTGGCAATAACTTAACTACCGACATCCGTATGAAGATAAACCCATCGTTCGCCACGGCAGATCAATACGCAATAAATGGATTTACAAGAACCCTTAATAATG
>CAZFPO010000078.1:0-3054 GCA_964521105.1 uncultured Lentimicrobiaceae bacterium
AATGTTGTTTTTTAATTCCGAACCTAATTGACCGTAATCGTATACGGCACTAAGTCCGTCATAAATTTCGCTGGAAGGGAATATAAATCCATATTCCTTGGAATGAGAAATAATTTTTTTGAATAATTCTTCGTTGTTCATGTTATATGTCTGAAATTTTGGGCAAAGTTAGTAAAAGCTTTGATTTTTTATTCTAAATTTTATTTCATAAACAGATTAGATATCTAAAAAATATTTTAAATAAACCTAAATTATTGTTTATTTTTGTTTTTATAAATATTTATTATTTTTCACAAAATCATAGGATATGAAAAAAGCACTTTTAATTTTATTCATAATTGCACCTTTATTAGCCTATACACAAGCTCAAAAAGAGGTTAAATTAAAAAATCTTGGATCGAATGTCAATTCACCAACTAGGACTGATTGTTTCCCAACATTTTCGGCTGACGGTAAAACACTTTACTTTTCGAGACAAATGAGTGGCGATAAAGAGTACGAAATATATTTTTCAACACTTGACGAAAATAATCAATGGAGCGAAGCCAAACCCATTGATGAGTTAAACAACTCGAAACGAAATACAGTTTTTTATGCCACTCCCGATGGTGAAACACTCTATTTACAAGGAGATTACGAAAACAACGGCTCCAGTCAAGGAATTTCGGTAACTCACAAGGTTTTAGGCACCTGGACCAAACCAGAGAGAATTCATTTTGACGATGAGTCGAATATCAAAGAATCAAATATTTCTATAACCTTGAGTTCCGACAATCAGGTAATGATTTTATGCTTACCCCCAAATAAAAACGATTTATTTGTGTCGTTTCGCAAAACAGATAATTCGTGGACTACACCAGTAAGCCTTCCTGCAAATATCAACACTTCCGATTACGAATATTCGCCTTTTTTGGCTCCAGATAATAAAACCTTATATTTTTCGAGTGGTGGACATGGCGGATATGGGTTAAACGACATCTTTAAAACAACACGTTTAGACGATTTATGGCAAAAATGGTCTGACCCTGAAAATGTTGGAGAACCTATTAATTCCAGCAACTGGGAATCATTTTTCACCATCAGTGCAAAGGGCGATAAAGCCATCGTTTACTCATTAAAAGAAGGAGATGGCGACTTATTTGAAGTAGTGTTACCCGAAAAAATGAAACCTCAACCAACTCTTCTATTATTTGGAAAAGTATTAGACTCGAAAACTGGTAAACCGATAGAAGCTACCATCTATTTTGAAGATTTAAATTCAGGGAAACAAATTGGAACAGCTAAAACTGACTCAAAAACAGGATATTATAAAATCATTTTAACTTCAGGTAAAAAGTACGGAATATATTCTAAAGCTGAAGGATATATTCCTGTAAACGAAAATATTGACTTAATGAAAATTGACAAATACACTGAACAAGAAAAAAACTTGCAAATGTTTCCAATTGAAGTCGGTCAAACCATCAGAATCAATAATTTATTTTTTGATACTGGAAAATCGGAATTAAAGGAAGAGTCTTTTCCTGAATTATCTCGATTAATAAATATCATGCAATCTAATCCTAAAATGACTATTAAAATTTCGGGACATACCGATGATGTTGGTTCGGATATAGATAATTTAAAATTATCCAAAGATAGAGCTTCATCTGTTAAAATTTATTTAGTTAAGAATGGAATTGATGAGAAACGTATCACTTCAAACGGATATGGTGAAACTAAACCTCAAGTTAAAAATGATTCGGATGAGAACAGACAAAAAAATCGAAGAGTAGAATTCACAATTGTAAGCAAATAGTTAATGCTTGTTAAATATTTTTATATATCTTTGTAGCTGAATATTAAAAAATTAAACAACAAAACAATCTTATGAAAAAAAAAATCATCTTATTCGTTTTTTTAACCGCCGTTATAACTTTTGCAACTGCTCAAAAATTAATCAAACAGAGCATACTTAAAGGCAAAGAAATTAACCATGTTAAAACGCTATCGTACACATTTTCGACATCAACTGCTACTTACGTTGATTTAACTAACCCAACATCCGTTAACAATGGTGAAATTTGGGACGACCCCGAATATACCATTTCTTTACCTTTTGAATTTGAAATGAATGGAACAATAATTACATCATTTGATTATACTTCCGTAGGAGGCATGCTACAAGCAACTACCGAAACGGCTGGCATTTACGAGGTAATTGCACCTTTTGATATGGATTTAGTTGACAGAGGTACTGAAACCGATGAATCGTTATCTCCATTAAGTTACCTAATTGAAGGGACAGCTGGTTCTAGAATTTGTAAAATTGAATGGAAAAATGCTGGCTCCTATAACGAAGGTGCTCCATTTACAATGTTTGTAAATTTTCAAACGTGGTTATACGAAGGTTCAAATATTATTGAGTTCCATTATGGACCAAACAGTTTAACGGACTCTACTATGTTTTATGACAGTTCTACTGGCGCTATTATAGCATTAGCAACATATGACGAAACAAATGAACAAATTTCTAACGCAAATTTTGTAACAGGAGATGCTTCCTCGCCAACAATTTCAGAAGAATACTTAGAAATTACCGGAACACCAGCCAACGGCATGGTTTATCGATTTGTACCTGCTGGAAGTTCCGTATCAATTAATGAAAATAATTTCAAATTATCTTTTTATCCAAACCCAGCTCAAAATACATTAAATATTGACTTAAACTCGAGCGAAGCTGCAAACATTTCGATTGTTAACCTTGTAGGACAAACAATGAAAGAAATTAATGTAAATCAAATAAAAAACAAGGTAAACATCAGTGATTTATCTGTAGGAATGTATATGATAAAAGTTACTCAAGGTGGAAAAGTGTACTCAAATAAATTTGTTGTAAAATAAATTATTCCAGCTTAAAAAAAAAGAGATGAAGTTTTCATCTCTTTTTTTTTAGCTGAGTAGATTTAAATATTTATTTCAACTCTCTAACTTTCAGCTTTCTAACTCACCAACTCTAAACTTTTAACTCTAAACTTTTAACTTTCTAACTTTATGAACTTTCAAACTTTCCAC
>CAZFPO010000078.1:3154-8836 GCA_964521105.1 uncultured Lentimicrobiaceae bacterium
AACTTTATGAACTTTCAAACTTTCCACATTCAACCTTTTAACTTCTAACTCTAAACTTTTAACTCTAAACTCTAAACTTTCAACTCTCTAACTTACCACTCTCCATCAAATATTCTAAAATTTGAACGGCGTTTGTAGCTGCTCCTTTGCGTAAATTGTCGGACACAATCCACATATTTAAAGTTTTGTCCTGAGAAAAATCTCGCCGAACTCTGCCCACGAATACTTCATTTTTATCTTTTGAAAACAAGGGCATGGGATAATCAAAATTAGAGGGATTATCCTGTAAAACAATTCCTTTTGAATGTTGAAGCAAATCCTTAACCTCATGAATATCAAAATCATTATAAAATTCTACGTTTACCGATTCTGAATGTCCACCAAAAACTGGAACACGAACTACTGTAGCTGTGATTAAAATAGAGTTATCGCCCATAATTTTTCGCGTTTCGTTCACCAATTTTGCTTCTTCTGTAGTGTAACCATCTTCCATAAAATCGCCACCATGAGGAATAACATTAAGGTCGATTTGGTGAGGATATACTTTTTCAGATTTCGAACCTGCGCGTTCGTCCATTAACTGTTTAACCGCTTTTACACCGGTGCCTGTTACTGATTGATAGGTTGAAATTACAAGTCGTTTAATTTTATACACTTCATGCAAAGGAGCCAATGCCACAACCATTTGAATAGTTGAGCAATTTGGATTTGCAATAATTTTTGAATTTCCATTAATATGATGTGAATTCACTTCGGGAACAACTAATGGAATATTTTTGTCCATTCGCCAAGCCGAGGAATTGTCGATTACCCAACATCCATTTTTTTCAAACTCAGGAGCCCAAGTTTTTGACAACGAAGAACCTGCCGAAAAAATTGCCACATCAGGTTTGATTTCTAATGCTTTTTGAACTGAGATTATTTCTAACTCTCGCCCAGCAAATAACAATTTTTTTCCAATTGATTTTTCGGAGGCAACAGCAATTATTTCATTGTTTGCAAATCCTTTTTCTTCTAAAACCTTTAATATAACGGTTCCAACCAACCCTGTGGCACCAACAACAGCTATCTTCATTTTAATTCAAATTTTAATTTACAAAAGTAACAAATTCATTTATTTAAGTTCTAAAAAAAAATCATTCTCATTTGATAATTTCTAATTATCTTTGTTATCCTTATTACAATATAAATTATGACAAAAAAAACTATTTTTCTCATTAGCCTATTCTTGGTTTGGTCGCTAAACTTCATAAATGCACAAATTATTGAAGATTTTTCGGACGGCAATTTTACTCAAAATCCAACTTGGACAGGTGACGATACCTTGTTTACTATTTCTACCTATTCCTCTTCAGCATGGAGTGTAAAACCCCGTTTGCAATTAAATGCAACGCAAGCTGGAGTAGCACATCTTCGATTTCAAAACGAGTTAAGTAGTTTAGATAGCATTGAATGGCGTTTTTGGACTCGCCTAAGCTTATCAAGTGGAACTTCCATAACAAATAATGCTCGTTATTATCTTACATCGGATAATGAAAACTTAATGGGACCTTTAAATGGATATTTTATCCAATTTGGAGATGATAATGATAATGCAAATGACAGTGTTTATCTATGCAAACAAGTTGGAACTACCATCTCAAAAGTAATCTATGGTTCTGTTACCACTACTACTACAAGTCGAAATGTAAGAGTTAAAGTTACCCGAAATGCACAAGGTTTATGGACCCTATTAACAGATTCAACGGGAGGTTATAATTACAATATAGAAGGTTCTGCAATGGATAATTCGATAAATCCAGTTGGGTACTCTGGTGTGTATTGTAAATTTACTTCAAGTAATAAAACTAATTTTTATTTCGATGACATTTATGTGGGATTTATCGAAAAAGATATAACTCCGCCAACAGTTGTTTCTGTTATTGTTTCAAGTCCAACCTCACTCGTTGTAGAATTTTCAGAAGTTGTCCAGCAATCCACCCTTACAAATGTTTCCAATTATGTTGTGGATAATTCAGTTGGCTCTCCAACATCTGCAGTTTTCGACCCACTACTACCTAAAAATATTACATTAAATTTCGACAATGAATTTACAATTAACACATTATATAACATTTTAATTAGTGGCATTAAGGACATGTCCGACAACCAAATAATTCCTGTAAACAAAGCGTTTTCGAGGTATGCTGCATCAACTTGGGATATTGTAATTAATGAAATTATGGCTGATCCAAGTCCAGTTGTTGGCTTGCCCGATGCAGAATATATTGAATTATATAATCGATCCAATTTACCAATTAATTTGAATGGATGGATGCTCAAAATTGGTTCTACCACCAAAATCCTACCTTCGTATGAAATTCAGCCTAACTCCTATTTAATTATTTGCTCCTCCGCCAACCAAGGTTTATTAGACCCTTATGGAACAACTTTATCCCTATCCTCATTATCCATTACCAACGATGAGCAAACAATATCTATAATTAGTCCCGAAAACAACACTATTCATAGCCTCACTTTTTCAACCTCTTGGTATCAAAATAATTTAAAAAAAGATGGAGGATGGTCGTTAGAAATGATTGACCCCAATAATCCTTGTGCCGAAGAAAACAATTGGAAAGCATCAAATAGTCTAAGTGGCGGAACACCTGGAGCTCAAAACTCCATTTTTGCTTCAAATCCTGATTTAAAAAATCCAACAGTTGTTAACGCAGTGGCACTTGACCAAAATACTGTTCGAGTTTTCTTTTCCGAAAGAATGGATAATACTACGCTTAATAATCCTGCAAATTTCACGGTTAACAAAGGAATTGGCAATCCTTCATTAATTGTTTTAGATGATCCAAACCTTATGTTTATTACTCTAATTTTTGATCTGGAATTTCAGCAAAACACAATATATAACCTAACTATCACCGATACAATTACCGATTGTGTAGGAAATTATATTGAGTTGCAATCTACGGTTGCATTTGCAGTTCCTGTTCCTGCTCAAGCTGGTGATATTTTGATTAACGAAATCCTTTCAAATCCACTAGATGGTGGGGTTGATTACGTTGAAATATATAATAAATCAAACCGATATATTGATTTAAGCAAACTAAAACTGGGTTCAATTACATCAAGCAGCACTCAGCTATACACTATTGCACCAAATGGCTATGTTATGTTTCCGAATACTTATGTTTTACTCTCCTCAAATTCACAATCAGTAAAAAATCAATATTCAACTTATACTACTTCCAATTTTATTCAAATGTCTTCTTTTCCAACGTACAACAACGATGCAGGCACGGTAATGATACAAGATACTAATTTTTTAAACATCGATTTATTAACCTACAATGTGAGCATGCATTACCCCCTTTTAAGAACTACAAAAGGAGTGTCGCTCGAAAGAGTGAATCCTAACCAGCCCACTCAATCTAATTCTAATTGGCATTCAGCTTCTTCTCAAGTTGGTTATGGCACACCTGGTTATAAAAATTCTCAATTCTCCGATTTTGTTCCTTCGGATAATATTTTCACCATTGAACCTGAAATATTTACGCCAGATAATGATGGTAATAATGACCTACTATTTATTGGATACAAATTAGATGAGCCTGGATATCGAGCCAACATTTGGATATACTCAAGCAATGGTCAAAAAATTAAACAATTGGTAAACAACGATTTATTATCTACCGAAGGAGTTTACTCGTGGGATGGTACAAACGAAGACAAGCTTCGTGCTTCGGCAGGAATTTATATTGTTTTTATTGAACTTTGGTCGATTGACGGTACTGTTACTCGAACCAAAAAAACATGCACTTTGGGTGCTAAATTTAATTAATAATCAATCCTGAAACCATAAAACATGAATCGATTAAAACTATTATTCGTTCTCTTTTTACTGTTAATTACGGGTAAACCTAATTTTTCATTTTGTCAAAACAATAAAGTTGAATCTAATAATGCCGAGCAATTCTATCATCAACGAGGCAATATGATTTCGGCTCTCGACACATTAATTCACCTGTCAACTCCTATTTTAACACTACCCGAAATTTACAAAAACGGCACGAAAACTATTCCTTGGTTTGTTGACAACTCTACTCAACCATATTTACGCTGGATATATTATCAAAGTGCATTGGAATGTGGACAATCGGCCGGTATTGCTTATAATTTCACCTACGAAATTGACCGTGTCCGAAATGTAGCAGCAACAGATATTAATACACAATATCCAACTCATTTTGCATGGAATTTCAAAAATAAAGGCTCAAACATTGGAGTAAATTGTTTAGAAACATGGGATGTACTTCGCACAGCAGGAACCCCTAATGTAGAAGATTGGGGCGGAACTCCGTATTTTGGAGGATTTAAGCTTTGGAAAAGCGGATATGATTTTTATTATAACTCCATGAAAAATAGAATTTATCAAGTTTATGCAATTCCCGTTAACACACCCGAAGGATTGTTGACATTAAAAGCTTGGATTTATGACCACATGGACGGTTCGGATGTTGGAAGTTTAGCAAATTTTTATTCTACATACATATCAAACAGCTACACCTTTCCTACATTGCCCGCAGGCACTCCCGAAGCAGGAAAAAAAGTAATTACAACCTTTGGTTCGTATGTTAACCATTGTCAAACCATTGTTGGTTTTAACGATTCTATTCGGTTTGATTATAATCAAGACGGGCAATATACCAACAACGTTGACATTAATGGTGACGCCATAGTTGATATGAGAGACTGGGAAATTGGTGGTTTAAAGTTTACTAATTCATTTGGATATGATTTTGCCGATAATGGATTTTGCTACATGATGTATAAAACACTTGCCGATAATTTAACCAACGGAGGAATTTGGAACAATACAGTATATGTTATTAAAGTTCGAGAAAATGTTAACCCACTTTTAACTTACAAAGTAAAAATTAAACATACTGCTCGTGGTCGATTAAAAGTTTCGGCAGGAATTTCTTCAAACCTTTCGGCATCAACTCCTGATTATATTCAAGAATTTTCGGTTTTTAACAATCAAGGAGGCGATTTTTATATGACTGGCGACTCGCTCGAAGAGGCAAAAACATTAGAATTTGGACTCGATGTCTCGCAATTACTTAATAATATTCAATCGGGTAGCCCTACAAAATTCTTTTTAAAAGTAGACGAAACAGATCCGAGCAATCAGTTTTCAGGCGAAGTAATTAACTTTTCTGTAATCAATTACACTTCGGGTACTCCATCCGAAATTCAATGCACCCAAACGAATGTACCAATTCAAAATAACACTACAACCTACCTAACCACCGATGCTACTATTAGTTATTCTACGCCACAAATTACGGATAACATCCTACCCACTGCCGAAGCGTATGAAAACTATCAACATCAACTCACTGCAACACAGGGCACTCCGCCCTATAAATGGGAATTTGACTACGACTATCAAGCGACTACCTCAACCGAAGCATATCCAAATATTGTTCAACAACAGCTAACAATGAATAATAATGACAATGGCTATGTAATTAAAAATCTGCCTTTTACTTTTACCTATTACGGAAAAAAATATAATCAATTAGTAATTTACGTTGATGGTTATGTTGAGTTTAGATACAATATTTATTCTTGGCCCTTCCCAATTGATAACGATTTGATTTTTAAAAGTCATGAGTTAATAGC
>CAZFPO010000078.1:8936-10785 GCA_964521105.1 uncultured Lentimicrobiaceae bacterium
ACAATATCTACCTATTACAATAATTTTCCAATTAAAGTTAAAGCAATTGACAATAATGACCTGATTTCTAAAAAAACAGTTTCACTTTCCTCTTCGTTTAGCAATCGAATTGTAGTAACCTCTCATTCAGTGGTTTCGGGCAACGATGATAGAATTGAAAACGGAGAAGAAGCAAAATTAACGGTTACCATTAAAAACATAGATACGATTGCCGTAACCAATGCTCAAATAGTAGCTTCAAGCTCGGATCCATTTATTTCATTTACCGACAATACTGAATACTTTGGATACATTGGACCCGGTAACTCATATACATTAAACAATGCTTTTAAGTTTAATGTTAGCTCAAATATTCCTAACGAACATCCAATTTTTATTGATTTAGACGTAATTTGCGATGGCAATCCTTCCCACACTCGAATAACATTAATTGCATACTCTGCCGAGCTGGTAATAAGTTCAGTAGAAGTTTTTGATGGGAATAACAATACATTAAATAAACTAGAAACGGATACTATTAAAGTTACGGTTAACAATTCAGGCGGTTCTACTCTTCATAATATTAATGCAATTTTAAGTTCTAACGACAATGGATTTATTATTTCAAAAAACATCGATTCCACAAACAGCATCGCTCCATTTCAATCGCACCAATTTACGTTTATTGTTCGCACCTACTCTTCGTTTGTTGAAAACAGAATATATGATTTTATTCTAAATTTAACATCCTCCGAAAACTTTCATTTCACCAATGTCTTTTCGCTTTACGCTGGTTCGGAAGGTGAAAATTTTGAAACAGGGAATTATTCATTATACCCTTGGCAAATGAACACCTATCCCTGGACTATAAAAACAGACACTGTTTATGAAGGAAATAACAGTAGCAGGTCGGGAATTATCACTCACAATCAAAATTCCGACATGTCCGTTGAATTAAATGTTTTAACGCCCGGATTTGTTCGCTTTCATAAAAAAGTTTCGTGCGAAGACCAACAAAGTGGAGCAAATTGGGATTATTTACAATTTTCAATCGATGGCACCGAACAAGGACGTTGGGATGGAACCATTGATTGGAGCGAAGAGTACTACCCTGTAACAGCTGGTAATCATACGTTTAAATGGTCGTATATAAAAGATTATTCCGTTAGTGCTGGTTTTGATGCAGCTTGGGTGGACAATATTAAATTTCCTGTTTTAGGTAGCTCAAACCCACAATATGCAACCGCTCCCGATTCAATTCAATTAACACTTAACCGAAACGAATTGGTTGACTATCCAATTTATATTCAAAACACAAGTAATTTCATTCTACTTTATCAAATTCAGCTGAAAGATTTACAAGGGTACAACATAAGCTGGCTAAATGCAAGATATTCAGCTGGTTCGCTAAACGGAACAGAAACTGACACGGTAATATTTAGTTTCGACACGCATAATTTACAACAAGGAATATATCAAGGAAATGCCATTATTACATTTAACAATGCTTCCGTTCAGAGTATTCCAATCCAATTAACTGTTGTTTCTGCCGAAAGTATCGATAAAAATGAAAACAACAATGGATTAAGTGTTTTTCCAAACCCTTCAAACGGAAATTTCACCATGCAATTTGACCAAAGTATGGAAAATGATGTAATCGTTCGGATTTTTTCAATGGACGGAAAATGCATCCAAACTTATTCTAAAATAGATTTCAAGGAAAATGGAAGAAAACTCAATATTTATGGACTTACGAATGCTGGAGTTTATATTTATTCCATATCGTCTAAACAAACCAACAAAACTGGAAAAATTAGCGTTGTAAGGGGGTTATAGTCGGACTGGAAGTCCGAAGTCGGAGACTTCGGAC
>CAZFPO010000078.1:10885-13721 GCA_964521105.1 uncultured Lentimicrobiaceae bacterium
TCCCTACTTCTGTCTTCCCTACTTCTGTCTTCCCTACTTCTGTCTTCCCTACTTCTGTCTTCCCTACTTCAAATACATCTCGTGATGACGTTCAATTTTTCGCCAAAGATGAACTCTGTCTATTCCTCTAACATTATGCTCATGACTTGGATAAACAAAATAGTCAACAATTTTTCCTTCTTGAATACATTTATCAATAAATGACAAACTATGTTGAGGAACTACCGTAGCATCTTGTAATCCCTGGAAAATCAATAAATTACCTTGCAAATTTTTAACATAATTAAGCACTGATGCGGTTTCATAACCATCCATATTTTCATCAGGACGATCCATATAACGTTCGCCATACATTACTTCATACCATTTCCAATCCACTACGGGTCCACCGCAAGTAGCCGAAACAAAAACACCAGGATTTCGAAGCATCATGGTTAAAACCAAAAAACCTCCATAACTCCAACCATCTAATCCCAAACGTGTAGAATCTACATAGGGAAGTTTTTTTAAATAATTTACTCCTTCCATCTGGTCTTCCATTTCTAAATCGCCCACATGACGATGTATGCAGCTTTCAAATTCAAATCCACGATTTGAAGTTCCTCTATTGTCGAGAGTAAATATTATGTACCCTTTTTGAGCCATATATTGCAAAAAATGTCCTGCACCATTCCAATTGTTTTTTATCAATTGTGAATGAGGTCCTCCATATACATAAATCAACACCGGATATTTTTTTGTCGGGTCAAAGTTGGCAGGTTTTACCATTCCGCAATATAAATCTTGATTTTCCTTATTTTTTATGGTAAAAATGGATGTTTCACCCAAATTGTAGTTTGCCAATGGATTGGTGCTCTCAAATACATCTCTAACTTTTGTTCCATTATTTGTCATTAAAACATACTTATTGGGTATGGTTTGGCTGTTATACTGATCGATAAAATATTTATAATCGGGCGAAAAGTAAGCACGATGTTGTCCGGGAACATTGGTTAGTTTAGCCAATTTTCCGGTTTTCATTTCGTATGAATAAATTTGCGATTCGATGGGGCTATCAATGTTGGCTACAAAATACAAAAACTCATCTTTGGCATCAGTACCAATTAGTTCTTGAACTACCCATTGTCCTTTAGTAAGTTGTTTTAGCATTTTGCCATAGCGGTCGAAAAGATAAAAATGGTTCCAACCGTCTCGTTGACTTTGCCATAAAAACTGGTCGGAGTTGCTATTTAAAAAGTACATTGGAGTAAGAGGTTCAACATAACGATTGTTTTTTTCCTCATAAATTGTTTTTATGAAAAATCCTGTTAAGGCATCATATTGATTCAGTTTTAAATGGTTTTGATACCGATTTAAAACAGCCACATAGATTGACAATTCATCTTTTCCCCAAACCACATTTGTTAAAAACTGTTCCTTTGGTTCGCCTGTTTGTAAAAAAATAACTTCTCCATTAGAATTATTATAAATCCCAATGGTTACATGATGACTTTCCATGCCAGCCATTGGATATTTTTCAAAATCGGTAGCAGCAACTCGTTTCGAGATATCTACTAGGGGATAATCGGTTACCATCGATTCGTCCATTCGATAAAAAGCCAAATAATTACCAGATGGCGACCAAAACAAGCCTTTATTTATTCCCCATTCATTGCGATGCACTTCGATTCCATTTTTAATTCCATTGCCTCCATCTTTCGTTACTGGAAAATTATTTTTGTTTTCCGAAACATAGATGTTGTTTTTTTGAACATAGGCGACTTTCTTTTTAGTAGGGTCAATTTCAAAATGATCCCCTCCTTTTAAAAATTCGGTAATAACCGAAATCTTTTTACTTTTAAAATCATACAATAAAAATCTTGTTTCGGTTAAAAAAGTAAAGGAGTTATCGTCTAGCCATTTAAATGTCGGTATGCGTTTCATCGATTCCAAACCAAGAGATTTTAATGATTCGTTAAACTTTGCAAGAGTGATAAGTGTATCAATTTTATTTTTTTTAACATCGCACTGAATAATGGCATTATTTGCCACCCATGTGTAAACATTATTGTTTTTCCACTGAAGTTGACTTAAACTTTGAGGAGATAGTTTTCCTGTAAAAACATCTGGAAGATTAATTATTCCTTTTTGTCCAAACGAGGATATACTTATTAGAAATAATAATAAAAAAAATAGGTTTTTTGAAGTTTTCATAATTCAATATTCTTTAGTTTTTTGTAATTCTCACAAAATCATTAATTAAATGTATATCTTTTTCCACAGCTGTTCCCACAACTACTATATCGGCTCCTGCGTTAAAAGCTATCTCGGCATCTTCGGATGTTTTGATGCCACCTCCAACAATTAATAAACATGAAATATTTGATTTAACGGCAGTTATCATTTCTGCATTTACTTTATTTTGAGCACCACTACCTGCTTCTAAATAGATGGCTTTCATGCCGAGTTGTTCCCCAGCCATGGCAGTACATACCGCAATTTCGGGTTTATCGGACGGAATCGGAAGTGTATTGCTCATATATTCAACACTTGTACGTGAGCCGCTATCCACTAATATATATCCAGTTGGTATTACATCGATGTTGGCTTTTTTAAGTTTTGGAGCGACAAGAACGTGTTGACCAATTAAAAAATCGGGATTTCTACCCGAAATAAGCGACAAAAGCAATATTCCATCCGCTTTATCACTCACTTGCATCATGTTTCCAGGGAAAATATAGACAGGAATTTGACTATGGTTTTTTAAATAATTGATTGTTTTGTCGAAGGAATCGCCCATAATTAAACTACCTCCCACTAAAAAAAAATCTACAGGATTTTCCTCACATTCTTTAAC
>CAZFPO010000079.1:0-13682 GCA_964521105.1 uncultured Lentimicrobiaceae bacterium
ATAGCTGGAATTAGCTATAAAAATGAATTTAGGTATAACATTAAGTAATCATTATCTTTTAAATAATTTTTCAATATATCAATTGACTTTTCATGGAAAAAGCATTACTTTTGTCGTGTCGGTCATGCTTGGCTGACAATAGCGGTCCTGATTTAGGAATAAATCAGGACATTTGCTTTTAAATACCTAATTTTAAAAGATATAGAAAAAACTCACCCTTTCACAAAAAGCGGAATGGGAAGAATATTTTAAAACAGAACATCAAAAAGCCAACGAAATCAAATCCAACATTGAGCAAACCGACAAAGAGATTGACCAAATGGTTTATGAGTTGTATGGGTTGACGGAGGAGTAAATTGGGATTGTGGAGAAAAGAGGATTTTATAATAATGATAAACAGGAACATTAAAGAATGATGTTTTTCGAACAATAATTGTTAATATTTTTTTTTATTTTTGCATATGAATTATTTATTGATTAAATGTTGTGAAAACTAACAATTTTAATAAGAGTGAGCAAAAGAATTTTTTACCATACCCAAGAAGCAAGAAACCGAAAATTAGATTCACCAATATTATGTCTAAGGGATGATGCATGGCTAGGCAATGCTTTTTACTTTTGGCTCGATATTGAAGATGCAGAAGATTGGGGGAATAGCTCTAAAAAAAGATATCATTGGTATGAAATTTATGAATGTGAAATTGAAACCGAAAATGTTTTAGACACTGTTTTTAGTGAAGAACATTATTATTTCTGGCTAAAACAAATTGAAAAAGTTGCAAAAACAATAATTTCAAAAACAAGAATGAAACCAACCATTAAAGAATTAAATGACTATTTTAAAGAAAGAGGAACATGGAATGACTTAGATGGAATATTATTTCAAGACTTGCCAACAAACCCCAACAAACTTCTAATCAAGCCTATTGAATACAACAATAAGACAAAAAAAATAATATTTCCATATCGGAAAAGAATTCAGCTTGCTGTGTATAATTCAAATATTATTCTTACATTTGCACACTTAAAAAAAGAACAGTGTATATAAAGCAAAATACTGTATCATGTTAGACCTAAAAAAACTAGAACAGAACCTTGACCATGCCTTAGCTAATGAAACCAGCGAAAGTTTAACTAATTGGTTGCAAAATAAGAGGCAACTTGCTTTCATTCAATCATTAGGTGAAGGCACTTTTGTAAATATTGTTTCTAGCTGTTCTGATACAGTTTTGAAAACACATACAGTGAGTTTTGATATTCAATTTAATGATATTTTAATATCACAAGATTATCCCATAGCATCATAATGGAAGTATCTAAGCAAATACAATTAAAGTTTCATGGGGTTGATTTCCCAACTATAAATTTTCAATCTGAGCAAATTTATGTTCAAAATGATGAAAATAGTATTAATATTGATATTAAGCCTAGAGTTTTTTATCCCAAAGATCAGCCTGATTTTTTTAAAATTATTCAAGAAATAAGTCTAACAACTGAGGGTTTTTTTTATTTATTTATTATAGCTGTTGGTACTTTTGAATTAAAAGCTGATGTTGACGAAGTGGCGAAAAAATCTTTTGTCAATTTAAATGCTCCCGCAATAATGTTTCCATATGTTAGATCTTTTATTTCTACTTTAACTGCGAATATTGGAAATATTACTGGAACCTTAACTATCCCTGCTCAATTCTTTAAAGGTGAATTAGAAGAGATAAACGATATTCCGCAAGAATAAACTTTCTATTCAATCCTATATCGCTATTAAATACATCTATACCTTTACTTTAGGGTCTGCTGAAAAACGCTAAAATCAGCTTGTGCTGTGAGTTTATAGCGAATTAAGCTCGAGTAAATGCAAGCAATGCTAATAATTATGTGAAAAATCCTTGCACTAATTCTGATACTTTTACTTCAACAAAAACTTCATAAAGTATTTTTAATCAAAAAATACTTTAACATACAAATAATAAATTTTAGCTAGTCCTTAACAGGCTTATTTTGTCGCTTATTTCAACTCGAAGTATTATTATACATCTTCGTTTCATAAGCTAAAACTAAACCTATTCATGACTTTTTCAGCAGACCCTACTTTAGGTTTCTTTACCGCCTTAAAAAAAAATTGTCAAGTTTATAGTGTAGAAAACTTGACATTTATACATTGAGTCGTGAAAAATTAACCATTAGCCTTTAATTTCTTTGCTTCATTATATTTTATGACACTTTCGGCAAGTGATTTACACCAAAAAAAATTCCGAGTTTTATAACATTTTTCTTTACAAGGAATTACCTCCACTCCTGCTTTACTTATAATACCAAATGTAGTTTGCTCCCAAGATTTATGATTTTTACTAACAATGGCATAATCATTATGAAAACTTGAACTACCATCGTATTTTTTCAACGAAATAACAATATTCCCCTGCATATCAATAAAACACCATTCATTGTTATAAACTACTTTTGCAAGTCCGCAAGAAAATGGTCTAGGTGTGTCAAATAAATAGGGAATTACTAATTTGCCTTGAGTATTTATAAAACCCCATTTGCCCATTGACCAATCTCCAATTTTCACAGCGGCTAATCCTTCATGAAAATCTTTAGCACCTGTATAAACTAGAGGAATAACTTCTTTTCCTAATTCGTTTATATAGCCACAAGCAAAATTAGGAAATGTACCGATTTTCACTCGAATCAATCCCTCGGAAGCCTTGCCAATGTAGTCATATTTTTTCATTTAATCTCAATTTTATCAATTTGACTATTTGCGAAAGTGTAATGATATTTTTATAGTGCAATTAACCTTAATATCAATTCATTATGGATAAATACTTTTCTTTAATCCCTTTTAAAACAATTACAAATATATCAAAAAAATGTATTACTTTTGGATTCAAGGACAATAGTTATAGCCAAGTTTGAAATAAGACATGAAAAACACAATTAAACTTTTGTTGATATTTTTGCTTTCAATTCTGAATGCATGTAATTATATTTCAAATGATGACAAGTCTGACTCACTCGACTCTTTATCAAATTCTTATGATTCATCGAAAACTAAAATTGTTATTAAACCAGAAGAGAAATATTTTGGTAATTATATTGGTGAAACAAGTAATGCGGAAGAAATGCATCCTAAATTATCATTATCGGCACCAAACAGCTTTAATTTGGAGGTTAACTTATGTGAAGCATCAGGTTTAATTAGCGGGACATTTTATATGACTGACACTTTATTGAAATGTACAGTTTCTGAAATGGATTTTAAAGGGTTTCTAGGAGACCAACTGAAAGAATTTTCGATTAGAATTATTTCAGATACTGTTTTAATTTATAGAGGGGAAAGGGTTGGCTGCTATCCTTGTGAAAATACATTATTTAGAAAAGAAAAAAGATAATGAAAACCTGGCTATAACCGCGGTTTGGCACAATAGCGGGGTGGCTGGTTTTGAAAGCTTGTCAGCCGATGGCTGGTTTTCACAAATTAATTAATTTTAGAGTGCGGTGAAAAGTTTGGCGGGATTTAGTCCCCTAATGTGCAAAAACACCTCTGTGTGGCTTATTTTATAATACACTATTCATACTTTTTCTGAATCCAAATAAATATGTGATTAAAATATTTTTGATTTGGTTCCATTTTTTTAATAGTTTTGTATTTGAATAATTTACATAGCAATCAAAGTAAAACAAGTAATGTTTAATAGTAAGCTAAATTTAAAATAATAATTATGAAAAATAGAATAGTATTCATTGCATTGATGTTAATGACTTTATTGTCAACACAATCATTATTCGGACAAGATGAAGAAAAGTGTAATTTGAAATTTGGAATGGGTGTATCCCTATATAATTCGGGGGATTATTCAATTGAAAATGAATATACTAATTCATTTTATACAACCTTGGATATTGGAAGCAAATTCCGATTAGAACCCAGTATTGGATTTGTATTATCGGATAACTTTAAACATTATTCATTTGGAATTGGTGTTTTTGGCAAGAAACCTATCTCGAAATTCAATTTATTATACGGATTAAGGCTGGGATACGGAAGTAAAGAGACAATTTCAGTAGCTCCTGCAATTGGTGGAGAATACAATTTTATTAAAAACTTTAGTATTGGTAGCGAAATTCAACTAAAAGGATTATTAAATGAAGGTGAATGGACCATTTATTCAATTTCGTCGATTATTGTTAGATTCTATTTCTAATCGCTATTGTCCGATAAAAATAATTTTCATTAAATAGACATCCTTTGGCGGTTGAAACCTCCTTCGGCGGTTAAAATTCTTCACTCCACTGTCATTCTGAGAAGTTATTCAAAATTTTGAAAATAAAAAGTGAATGACAGTTTGAAAATATATTGCTTACAAGTATATTCAATCTTTCGGAACACACCGCGATAGCGTAATCCAACAGATACATCAGTCCGTCAGACTTGTGCAGAACTGTGTCGATGTATGACGGACTGATACCTTTTAAATCTAAAAACACTAAAATTGCTAAATTCGTGCGGTGGCAATGGCAAAACGTGCGGCAAGACGGTGGCGTGAATGATAAAACAATTAGAAATTCGGAAAAGGCGCTTGCGTCTCAAACAAAAAACCTATAAAAGGATATAGTGGTGGCGTTTTTTGATTTGACTACTTTTCTTGAATTTCTTTTGTTTTATCAGGGCGGGTGGAAGCATTAGTTTTGCCTAGCTTTTTTTTGCATACTTTTTTTGGCAATGAAAAAAAGTATGAGCCTGCCCGGCTAAAGGGCTTAAAATAATTTAATATTAACGACTGAGTATAGTTCCGAATTAGAGAAGTAAAAAGAAAATCCAAACAGAGAAAAAATCATATCACTTATTAAAACAACACAAGAAAAGGCTATTGACTTAAATTTACAACAAATTGTAAATTAGGTAGATTCTGAATTCTGTCATTGGTATCCGTCGGCTGACGGAGAAAAATCTCAATTTTTTATCGGACAACAAAAATTTCTAAAACCAATTTGATTATTAATTAAATTTTAGTATTAGTTTCTGTTCTTGCGTATAGATTGAGTATATACTTTATTTTATAACTTCATTCATAACTTTACGAGCTGCATATTTATGCATCATCATACTCATCGCTTTTAATCGCACATAGCTTTCGTGAAGCCAATGATAGCTATCTTTTGAGTCGAGGTAGGACGAATCTTTAACCAAAAACCACCATTCACCATTTTTAATTTGATAACCTACAACATGCCAACAATGATCGTTTGTTGTTTCTTTATTTAATAGATATACAGCACGTAACGAATCAATAGATTTAAAATTTATCGTGTCGGATATAATACTTTTGCCTTCCACTTGGTACTCTTTTTCGCTAACGTCGCCACACAAGGCTACTGTATAACCATTTGTTAAAGCTTCGCACAATGCTTCGATAAATTTATCCATCGGTAAATTATAATAGTTGTTAGAATTCCACCAATTATCTGCTTCAACTAATTCACCTCGCTCGTTAAATGTTTTAGTACTGGTTGACATAAACGAAAAATAATCGCTGGGATTAAATTTCACCACTTCTTTAAAATATGAAACGGGAGTGTATGAAACGCCATTCCAAATAAAAGTATCGGGAGGTACTCCCATAGTTTGATTTAGAATATTTTTAATTTGTTTTGGATTATACTTTATTTTTTTAGATTGTTTCGAGACTTCAATTTGTAGTTTATCATACATTTGTTGATAATCATACCAATTATTTGCCTTTTTAGTCCCTTTAAAAGTTTCGAAAGGAACCGCTCCTTTTATTTTTATTCGTTCTGTTACAGAATTTAATTCCGAACCAATGGGAATTTCTACTCCTTTTTTATAAGTAGAATATAATTTTGTTTTATCAACAAAATCCCAGTATACAAACCACTGTTCGGATAGGTTTATGGTTTGATGATACATTCTATAATGTTCGGCTTCGATAAAAGAGGTTGCTGCAAAACTCCAACAAGATGATGAAAAACCTTGCGAAAATGGAGGATTATGCTCAATAAGAACAATTGTGTCTCGTCTTTTTTCAAAATTTTGAGAAGATACAATTGATGAAAAAATAAATATTAAGTATAGAACAAGTATAAATCGTCTCATCTTTTTCCTACAAATATAATCAAAATCGCAAGAAAAATATTTATTCAAAACTAAATCAATATCTTTACAATCAAAAATGATTATATGAGTTTCATTGTCTATAAAGCCTCAGCTGGATCGGGAAAAACATTCAATTTAGCCAAAGAATATTTAAAAATTGTTATACAAAACCCTGAAGATTTCAAGCATATTTTAGCTATAACTTTCACAAATAAAGCAGCTAACGAGATGAAATCAAGAATTATCGATTATTTGGCTGGAATTTCGTCAACAAATCCTGATAATAAAGGGAAAAAAGACATGCTCCCATTATTAATTTCCGAAACAGGTTTAAGTGAGAATCAAATCATTTTAAAATGTGGAATAATTCTTCGCAAAATTCTATACAATTATGCCGATTTTTCGATAATGACTATTGATAAATTCTTTCAAAAGATTATACGATCTTTTTCTCACGACTTAAATATTCCGATTAATTATCGACTAGAAATTAATATTGACGATATGGTTGAGCAAATTGTAGATAATTTGCTCGACTTAGTGGGTGAAAATAAAGAAATAAGTGAAATTTTAATTCAATATATCAATAAGTTATTACACGAAAATAGAAGTTGGCATATTGAATCAAATCTTACAAATTTTTCCAAAGAAATATTTAAAGAGTCGGCATACTATGCATTAAAATCACTTAAAAATGTTAAGATAACCGATTTTATGGAAACCATTAGTGAATTAAAAAATGGTTTAAACAAATTAAGTAAAGATATTGAATTACAAGCACGCAATGCATTAAATATTATCGAATTAGCTAATATTGGCTTAAACGACTTTTCTCAAAAATCAAATGGAGTTGGTCAATGGTTTTTTAAAGTTTCTAATGGCAATTATTCTATTAATTCCCATGCTTATAATGCAATTTTCAACGAAAATTGGTTTTCAAAAAATATGGAACCCTCAAATTTTGGGGAAATCAAGCCTCAACTTACTGAAATTGGGAAAAACATAATTAAAAACATATTAATTCACAGTGATTTAAGTAAAATTTTTGATGAAATATATGGTGTGGCATTAATTAATCAAATTAAAAATGTGATTCAAAAAGTAAAGGATGAAGAAGGAATGTTTTTTTTGTCTGAAACAAATTTCACACTTGCCGATGTTATTAAAAATCAGCCTACGCCATTTATTTACGAACGAATAGGTGAAAAATATTTCCACTATTTCATCGATGAATTTCAGGATACTTCAAAACTTCAATGGAACAATATGGTTCCATTAATTATTGAAGCTGTTTCGAGTTTACATAATAACAAAAAAGGCTCAGCTATAATATTTGGCGATGCTAAACAATCAATTTATCGTTTTCGTGACGCTGATTTTACTCAATTTTTACAATTACCAAAAATTGAAATCGAAGGCGATGATTTTTATAAAAACTCTGTTGAAAGAATTTTATCAAATGATTTTAACCAAGTAGACTTGAATTTCAACTATCGAACTAAAGCTAAAATTGTAGAATTTAATAATCAACTTTTTGAAATTGCAAAACAGTATTTACCAACCTTCGATTTCGTATATCAAAAACATGAACAAAAAATCATAGGAAATAGCGAAGAAGGCTTGGTTGACATTACAATTTTTGAAAAATTTAAGGAGCAAAGTTCATATTTAGTTGCTACTAATGTAAAAATTATAGATATTATTGAAAAAGCAAAATCCGACGGTTTTGATTATAAAGATATTGCAATACTTGGTAGAGATAAAAAGCACTTACGCGATATAGCTACTTTTTTAATTTCAAACAATATTCCAGTAATTTCGTCCGATTCGCTTCAACTCGACTCCTCGGTGGATGTTCGTTTTTTAACTCAAATGATTCATCTTTTAAAAACAGATTCAAATGAATTAGTGAATGCAAGCATTATTCAATATATTACTGATTTACATAAAGATACAAATTTTCAAGATAAAATCTATGCTTGTAAAAACAATAATTTAATGAACTCGTTTTTTTTGAGTTTAGGCTATGATATTGATTTTAACTTATGTTACAATTTAAATATTTATGATTTATGTGAAGAAATTATTAGGGTATTTTTTAATCAAAAAATGCCCGATTCTTATGTCATTGGTTTTTTGGATATCATTCATAAATATCATATTGATAATAAATCAGAAAGCGATTTTTTGGAATGGTGGGAAGATGAAAAAAGTAACTTTGCAATTGCATTACCTGAGGGTATTGACGGAATAAAAATACTTACCATTCATGCAGCCAAAGGATTGGAATATCCTATAGTAATTCTCCCAAATTTTTCATCAATATCAAAACCAAAGTCAATTTGGGTAAACACCCAAGAAAAAATAGATTTGGGCTTACCTTTTTACAACTTACCAATTGCTCGAATCAATACAAGTAAAAACAATAGCATACACAAAGAGTTAAAAAGTATCTTTGAAAATGAAGTCGAAAATGAAAATAGATTAAAAGAAATTGATGAAATTAATACTGCCTATGTTGCTTTAACTCGCCCCATTGATAGATTATATATTATTTCGGAAACACCATCTGATAATTCTCTGAAAAATGCCGATTATAGTTTTTCAAAATTGCTTAATAAATATATTACATCTTATCCCGAATATATTACTGAAAACGAAATAACTGATTTTAAGCATTATCAAATTGGAATTCCAAGTTCTAAAATTCAAAAAATAGCTGAAAATAAAAATATGATAATGTTAAATAAAAACACCACTAGTTCTTGGTTTAACACAAAAAACTTTAGTTATAATAAACCCGAATCAGAAGCTATTGAATGGGGAAACAAATTTCATTATGCTATGCAGTTTGTATATCATGTAAACGATATTAATTACTCAATTAATAAAACGAAACTCCAATTTAACTTATCCGATAATGAAGCATCAATACTTAAATCTATAATTGAAAAAACATGCTATAACCATTTGATTACAAATTATTTTATCAATAATTATAAAATTTTAAACGAACGTTCAATTGTTGATAAAAATGGTGAAATATTTAGACCTGATAGGATCATTTTACAAAACAACATGGCTGTCGTAATCGATTTTAAAACCGGAATTGCTAAGGAAACTCACCAACTACAAATTAATAATTATAAAACATTATTAACCGAAATTGGATACAATCAAGTAAAAGCTTTTGTTGTTTATGTTCAATCAGAAAAAGTTGATATTAAGGAATACTAAATGTTTATTTTCCTACTAATTTAGCAAGGGGTTTACTGGTAAATTTTTCCATAATTTAAACTCCTCTCCCATACTCTCAACAACTGTTTCCCATATTTTTTCAGATGGAGTATTAAACATTTTTTCAATATTAAAATCCGTTACAATCCATGAATTTTGCTTTAATTCAGTTTCTAACTGACCTGCCTCCCAACTTGAGTAACCCATAAAAACTCGTAGTTTGGTTTCGTCAAAAAAATTATTCTTAAGCAGTTCAATTATATCATCTTTATCCCCTCCCCAACAAACATCTTGGTTGATAAACAGGGAATTTGAAATAAATTCGCTTAATCGATGTAAAAAATAAATATTATTAATACCAACGGGACCTCCCGAAAATAAAGGATAATTTATATCATCATAGTCTTGAACAACTTCACTAATTTTAATAAACGTAGGTTTATTTAACACCACACCAAACGCCCCTTCTTCCGAATAGTCAATTAATAATATTACTGAACGTCTGAAATACAAATCACGCATAAAAGGCTCGGCTACCAACAATTTACCTACTGATGGCAGCATTTTCGATTTCCGAACTCGCAGCATGTTTTGTATATGTTTTTCAATACTCATAAAATTCCATTAAAATTGATTACTTTTGATTTCAAATAAAATTAATAATTTACTTAAAATGTACTTTTATAACAAAACTCCAAACGAAAAGTTTATTAAACTTCGTGAAGATTATAAAACATTCACTTTTGAAGCATTCCATTCTTCTTACGATGAGCTAGGTTTAAACATTACGTTCGACTTTCACATCGATAACATCATTCATTTTAAACCCAAAATTAGTTTTCCTTACAACTATCGTTTCAATCGATTTAACAAGCCCCCACTTGATGAACTCGACACTATAATATTTAATATGGGCATGGTTGAACTTATTAGTTATTGGAAATGTATTTGTCCAAAGAAAGTCATTATTAATCCGTTTTGTTTAAGTAATGAACAAGAAAAATTTTGGCAAAAAATTTACTTTAATGGTTTAGGCGAATTTTTTTATACTAATAAAATTGAAACCAATATTAACGATTTTATAGAGTTTGAATTTCCTAATAATAAACTATTTAAGGAAATTGATATTTCAAAAACCGATGAAGAAATGATACCAATTGGAGGCGGAAAAGATTCGGTGGTAACACTTGAATTATTAAAGCTCATGGATAAGAAAACCGTGCCTTTTATCATAAATCCTCGAGGAGCATCTCAAAAATCGGCTATTGCTGCAGGTTATATTGATGACGAAATTATCAAAATAATTCGGGTCATCGATTCAAACCTCCTCGACTTAAACAGCAAAGGCTATTTAAATGGACATACTCCATTTTCGGCTATGTTAGCATTTTCAGGTATACTTGCTGGCAAATGTTGCTCCATTTCAAACATGGCTTTATCAAACGAAGCAAGTGCTAACGAAGCAACAGTGATTGGCACCGATGTAAATCATCAATATTCAAAATCGTTTGAATTTGAAACAGATTTTAGAAATTATGTTCACACTAATTTAAGTAGCAACTTTAATTACTATAGTTTATTACGTCCATTAAGCGAATTGCAAATTGCTGCGTTATTTGCTCAAGAAACAAAGTATAATTCAATTTTTAAAAGTTGTAACAAAGGAAGCAAAACAGATATTTGGTGCTGCAATTGCTCAAAATGTCTTTTTACTTTTATTTTACTTTCTCCTTTTATTTCTGATGAGGATATGATTTCAATTTATGGAGAAAATTTGTTTGAAAAAGAATCACTACTCCCTATTTTATTAGAATTATGCGGATTAACTGCCGAAAAACCTTTTGAATGTGTTGGAACTATTGAAGAAGTTAATGTTGCTTTATGCCAAAAAATTAAAAATTCCGACCAAAATAATTTGCCTTACCTTTTAAAAAAATACAAAGAACTTCCTATTTTTGAATCATATAAATCTTTTAATGTTTCAAAATACTTAAACACTTTTAACAAACAACATTATCTCGATAAAAATACATTTCACATAATATCAAAACGATTAGAATGGATATCATCTCAGATTTAAAAAATAAATCAATTTTAATTCTTGGATATGGTCGCGAAGGCGAATCTTCGTATAAATTTTTACGACATAATTTTCCTACAAAACGACTTGGAATTGCCGATTTTAATTCATCAATTTCAAATAAAATTATAAATGATGAAAACATCGATTTTCACACTGGAAATGATTATTTAAATTCATTAAAATATTACGATTTTGTATTAAAAACACCTGGTATCTCATTCAAAGATATTGACATTCCGAAAAATTGCACCATTTCGTCTCAAACCGATTTGTTTTTACAAATGTATTCAAAGCAAATAATTGGAGTAACAGGCACAAAGGGCAAAAGTACAACCACATCATTGATTTATCATATTTTAAAGCAATGTAACAAAAATGTTTTAATAGCAGGGAATATTGGAAAACCACTTTTTGACATTATTAATGAAATACATAATGAAACAATTATCGTTTGTGAATTTTCTTCTCATCAGTTAGAATTTATTAAAAAAGGACCTAAAATAGCCATTTTATTAAATATTTTCCAAGAACATTTGGATCATTATAAGTCATTTACTGATTATCAAATGGCAAAACTCAACATTGCATTAACGCAAAACATTGATGATTTTTTAGTAATTCCAAAACAAAACCCATTAATTACAAGTCTAATTTCTGCAGTAAATGTGAAAAGTAATATTGAATATTTTTCAACTAAGGAACTCTCAAACTGTAGTTTAATCGAAAACGAATTCTATGTTTTTAACAAAAAAATAGGAACTTTTAACAACGAAATAAAATTGAAGGGTGAACATAATGCACTAAATATCATGGCTTCAATTTTGGCTTGTAAGCATTTTGTAAACGATGAAAAAGAAATTGTTAGGGCTATCAAAACTTTCGACCCACTTCCTCATCGTATGGAATTTATTGGTGAATTTAATGGAATAAAATTTTACAACGACTCAATAGCAACAATTCCAGAAGCTAGTTTAAGTGCAATTTCGGCTCTAAACAATGTTGGAACAATTATATTAGGAGGTTTTGATAGAGGAATTAGTTATGATGAATTTATTTTAAAATTATTCAATTCAAAACTTGACTTAATAATTTTTACGGGTGAAGCTGGTAAACGCATGATGAACATTGCTGAAAACAACAATTTATCAACAAAAATCGATTATTTATTTATCGATAATTATCCCGAAATTGTAAAAACTTCATTTTTATTGACCCCAAAAGGCAAAATTTGTTTGCTCTCTCCTGCTGCTTCTAGCTACGATAGTTTTAAAAATTTTGAACATCGTGGCGATAAATTTAAAGAGTTAATTGTCGAATCTTCAAAAGTTCATTTAAAAGAGTCTCGTTGATTTTATAATTTTAATTAAAAACTATGAAAATCAGAAAAATTTTTATTCTATTCACAATTGCTTTCTTTGTAAGCTTTTGTAAAACCAATAATAGTATTATTTCGATAAATGATACACGATATTTTAAAGAAACACCCAAAATTGTAAATCGTGACGATAGATATTTTGTAAGATGGATATATTCTGAAGAGAGCACAATACCCCTTTTTTACATGCTCACAAAAAGTGAAATTATAAATGACACCCTACAAATTTACATACCTGTTACTACTAGTTCGGGAAATTTAAAGGGTAAGTATCAATTTGATGAAATTACTTCAAGCATTAAAATTAACAAAATTAAAGAGAATAAAGTTGTATGGCGCGAACCAAATAATTCTCATATTAACTTACAAGTTGAAGAAATGAGCATAAATGATGCTCGAATTTTGATGAAAATATGGAAAGGATATAATTCAAAAGAACCATTTTAGAATTCAAATATTCCCCAAAATGAAATTTATTATGCTTCATTTCGGTTTATGCATTTGCGATTGAACTCCATAATTAGCCCATTTAAAATCATTTCATTTTCAAATTACCAATTTTCTAATCAATTCCGCTCGAACGTGATCCCAAGGGGGTGGCTTCACCAAACAAAAAATAATGCTTCGCATTTAATACCAAATTGAATTTGTATATAGTCCAATGACGTAATACAAATTCTAATTTGTTTTTATGCCGAAGCTAATAATAAATAGTCCAATTTCTCCGACTTTTTGGCGGAGAAATTGGACTATATTATTGTTCAAATCTATCTTACTCATCTCTAACTCACTGATAATTCATTGATTAGAATACCTTATTTCTAATTAATGAACTACTGGCAATCGGTATAACAACACTAATAATGTCG
>CAZFPO010000080.1:0-7341 GCA_964521105.1 uncultured Lentimicrobiaceae bacterium
TACGGACAATCATTCGATAACATTACCTATTTTGTAAACAAAATTACAAAAACCGATTCACCATTCGAAAGCCGCCACTTAATGAATTCGTTGGTTGGATGGCTCATAATTTTAATCAGTGGGCTTTTACTTTCGCACATTGCTGGCTGGCGAGCTGCTATAATTGGAATGTTGTTACTCTTTGTATCGCCCCGCTTTTTAGGACATTCATACAATAATCCTAAAGATATTCCTTTTGCATTTGCATACTTGTTTTCGGTGTTTCAAATGATACTTTGGACAAAAGAGCTTCCAAAAATAAAAATTAAACGAGTAATTTGGATTATACTAGGTATTGCAATGGCTATAAGCGTTCGTATTGGCGGATTAATGCTGGTTGCTTATCTATTTATGATTGTTGGGCTTTGGTATATTTCAACCCGACCATTAAAAGATTTTTTCACGGGTAAATATCTGGGTGGAGGGTTCAAATACATTTTTATTTTGGGTGGAATTACCATTGCAGCTTTTTTTGTTGGAATTATCCTATGGCCCTATGCCATCGAAAGTCCAATTAAACATTCAAAAGAATCGTTAGACATAATGACAAATTTCTCGGTTGGAATTCGTCAGTTGTTTAATGGCGAGAATATTTGGTCGGATAGAGCTCCTTGGGATTATCTTCCAAAATATATTTTTATGACCATTCCAATTGTGGTAATTTTAGGATTGGGATTATTTATTGTTTTGATAAAAAAAGTGCTGAAAATATCAAACGAATTAGTTGTTTTTGTGATTGCATTTGCATTTTTCTTTCCGGTTTTTTACATCATTTACCAAAAATCAAATGTGTATGGTGGATGGCGACATGTTTTGTTTATTTATCCTTTTTTGGTAATGGCAGCTGCATTGGGTTTTGAAGGATTACTTCGATTGTTTAAAAATAAATTTATTCAAATTGGAGTATTGATTGTACTTGGTGGTTTAATGTTTTTGCCATTAAAACATATTGCTAAAAATCATCCTCACGAATATGTTTATTACAACGAATTGGCTGGTGGAGTCGAAAAAGCGTATGGATTTTACGAAATGGATTACTATTTTCACAGTATGCGGGCAGCCAGTTTATGGCTTAACGATTACATTAAAAAGGAGCATCCAAATCCTGCCAAAAAAATTGTTGTGGTCAGTAACAATATGGGAATTACGCAATACTATTTCCGACACGACACTACCAATGTTGCCGTTGGATACATTCGTTATTACGACCGTGGAACCATTGATTGGGATTATTGCATAGTAGTAAACAGCTACATCGATGCTATTCAGCTTCAAACCGGAATGTGGCCCCCAAAAAATACAATACACACTATTGATGTTGATGGAAAACCAGTTTGTGCAATTTTGAAACGAGATGACAGAAATGATTATTTAGGTTATGTTGCCAAAGCCTCAGCCGAAAGCATTAAAGAGAATAATTCAACTAGAGATTCCTTGTTTAAAGAGTCAGTTGTTTGTTTTAAAAAAGCTTTAAAAGCTGATTCGCACAACGAAACTGCTTTGTTGTCGTTAACCGAAATATACATGAACGCTCAAAATCTCGATTCTGCAATGTATTATGTCGATTTGCTGCTTGCTGTTTATCCAACTTACGAAAATGGATTAAATTATAAAGGATGGTTGAGTATTCAAACATTTGATATAAATCAAAATCAACAAGTGCTCACCGATGCTAAAAATGCGTTTGAAAAAATCATCAAAGTAAATTACAAATATGTTTATGGCTATTATGGTTTGGCTATGGCTTATATTCGGATGAATCAACTCGACCAAGCATTGAAAGTTTTAGAAGATGGTATGAAAGTTAATCCAAACTTTCCTCCAATGGTTGAACTTTATAATCAACTTCGAAGCCGAAGATAGTAGAATTCTCTGTAATATATAATTGCTAAAACCGAGAAAAATATAGATTTAATTGGACGATTATTGGCGATATTTGGTTTAATAAAATAAAATAATTATTTGTTAAATATTGTTTTAAATTTTGTTTTTTGACTTTTTTTATTTACTTTTAGATTCTTGCAAAATGTTAATCAAAAAACAATGCTTATGAAAAATTTTTATAAATTATTAATTAGCTTCGGAATAATGCTAATTTTCAATATTAATTGTGCCGAAAACACATTTTTTGTCGAAAATGTGAAATATAATGACAATTCTAAATTTACTAGTTGCGACCCTCCTACTAAACCAACACATATAGTTGGAAATAGTAATTTGTGTATAGGCAATGAGGGACTCTTTTATGTACACGGTGCGGAAATTGGTTATTCTTATGTTTGGAGTTATACCGGCGATGGGCAAATTAATCAAAGTGGATCTGAAATTTCCTTAATTGCTAACTCCGGCGGGGTACTTTCAGTTAAAGTTGTGAACGAATGTGGTGAAAGCGATACGGTAGCATTGGAAATATTTATTCATGAAAAACCCGATTTATCAATGATTTATGGATATCCGATGGGGGAGGTTTGCGATGGGACATCTGTCCAAATTTTTTCTTATGCTACGCAATGTGGTGCCTGCACGTATTTTTGGAACAATAATCAATACGGAAATGCAATAAATGTTACTGCAACTGAGTCATTTAATTATGAAGTTACAGTTATGAATTCTTTTGGTTGCTTCGATACTGCAAGTTATTATTTGCTTGTTCATCCTAACCCGATTGTTGAAATTTCCGCAAGTAATAACCCATTAATACGAGGATCTGAAACTTATATTTCAGTTAGTGGGGCTGAAACCTACCAATGGAATAATAATCTGTCTTCTTCATCTCTTCAATTAGTTTCTCCTGATTTAACTACCGAATATATGGTTACTGGTACTGATGAATATGGTTGTACTTCAACCGCATCACTCTTGTTGGTGGTTGAAATGCCATCTGGGAGTACTGAGGCTAACATTTTATCGTTTTCATTTCCAGAGCAAGTAGGAAGCTCTATTATTGATGAAGCTTCAGCCACTGTTATAGTTAAAGTTTCCGAAATTGAAGATGTTAGCAATATTATTCCAAATATTACTGTTTCAGATGGTGCATGGATTGATCCACCGGGTGAAGATGCTCAAAATTTTAATGAAGAAATAATTTACACGGTTTACGCCGAAAATGAATTTGATTACAAAGATTGGACAATTATCGTTCAACGTGTAATGAATGATAAAGCCAATTTATATAATTTTAGCTTTGCTGAGCAGTCAGAGCAAGCTATAATAGATAGTTTAACCCATACAATTAACATTAAAGTATCTCCTTTAGCAAATTTATCTTCACTTGTTCCTACATTAACTATGTCTTATGGAGCTTATAGTAATCCTTATAGTGGTGTTGCTCAAGATTTTACTCTACCCAAAAATTACACAGTTATATCTCAAGATGGTCAAAATCTGATAGATTGGACAGTATATGTAAAGCAAAGTACATTTCAAGCGTCAGAAAACGCTTCAACATCTGTTCGCTTAACTTGGAAACCTGTTTCGGGAGCTACTAATTACCGAGTATTAATTTATAAAACTGGAACAACTGCTTATGTTACTAATTCTACATCTACTAACACATTAGTTTTTAGTAATCTAACCCCAAACACAAATTATTCAATCCGATTAAAATACTATAAAAATTCGGTATGGTCAGATTACTCTATAACTGAAATGTTTACTACAACAAACCAGGAAATTACATTTTCAAACATTACAGGTATTTCGGTAAAAGCTTCATGGCTGGAATATCCCGGAGCTATTTCTTATAAAATTAGATATTGGCAAGAAGGACAAGATATGGCTACTACAAATAAAACGGTTACATCAACATCTACTAGTGCAATAATTGGAAGCTTAACCGATGGGAAAACTTATAACTATCAAGTTAGAGCAGATTTTGGAAATGGTTATACTGGTTATAGTACAACTTATTCCTGCTACAATCCATCGAGGGCAATTAACTTTAGCGAAAATGCTGGCACATCTGTTAAGGCAAAATGGTATAACTTTGAAGGTATGACTAGTGCACGTTTACGTTGCTGGAAATATGGAACTGATGTTTCAACAGCTAAAACAGTAACATCAACTGCTGATACAGCAATGATATATTATTTGGAACAAAACACATTATATAATTTCCAAATTCGCTTCGATTTTGGAAGTGGATATAGTGTTTATGGTCCAATTTATACTTTGTTAACAGCAAATCCAACCTTTACATATCAAAATGTTACTTCTAATTCAATGCAAGTTTTCTGGTCTGGTTATGAAGATGCAACATCATATCGATTAAGCTATCAAGAGGTGGGAACGACAGTAATTAAAACGATTACAACCACTTCTACTAATACTTATGTAAAAACACTGAAACCTAACACTGCTTACGAATTTAAAGTTCGACCAAATTTTGGTGCAGGATTTACTGCAACTAATAGTTATATAAGTACACAATCAACGTTAGATACTACAGTTAAAGCAATTCATACTACTGTTGATGAAAGATACTCCGCTTTAGCTTCAGATAACATAAATACGCTAATATATCCAAATCCATTTAAAGATAATTTTAATGTTTTAATTAATTCAAAACATGAGGGCATTATCAATTGGAGACTTACAGACATTATTGGTAGAGTTATGAGTGAAGGATCTTTATTACTAGTTGAGGGAGAAAATCTTTTCAATGTATCAACTCAAGATTTTAATTCAGGACTTTATTTTATAACTATCTTTACGAAAGAAAAACAATTGAGTTATAGGATAATTAAACAATAAAAACCGATAAAAAAAAGAGGCAGTTTTGCCTCTTTTTTTTATTTGCTTATTTGATATAATTCCAATCCATCATCTTTACATACCAGAGGAAGTTTTAATGTTGGTTTTTCAGGATATTTAAGGGTTAAAATCACCCACTTACAACCCAAATTGCGTAAAGAATCTATGGTTTCTGAACGTTGGATTTCTGTATTACTCATCGACCACCCTTTTCGATGGGTAAAATATAAATCCGTTGGATTTTCACTACCGTTAATCAATATTAAATCGGATTTACTTGAAAATTTATCTAAAACACTTTCATAATTTAGCATACTTAATCGACTTTCCTTTAATGTAAAATCGTGCTGTTGATTAGCTAATCCCTCCACACAAATTAAAATCAATACGCTTAGGACTATTTTTCTGTTTTTAATTTCCGATAAACCCCAACCAGCTATTAATGCCATAAACGGAACAAAAGGTATGATGTAGTAACTATGTACTCCAAAATTCCTCCCCGATTTCAACATAAAAACAAAAAACAAAATCGACGAAATAATGAAAATCAATTTTAAAATTCGTTTATTTTTATCCTGCCCTCTTTTAATAAATAGATAAACCAAACTCGATATAAAAACAATGAATCCAGAATATTTTAATGCATCAAAATAGAACTTTTCAAAAACATCTAATTTAAAAGAAATTATCTCTGAGAATCCATCTTTAAAATTAGTACCCATGTAATAATGCCAATACCCAAATGTTTCAACTAAGTGCGGAACCCATATAAAATACCACCAGAAAACAATTACTAAGCAAATAGAAAAGGAAGATATTAAAATGAACTTATTTTTAATTGCTTGTTTTTTATCAAACATTATAAAAACCAATGGAGTAAGAGCAATTATTGCTGGTATTTTACTTAGGATGCCTAGCAAAATAAGCAAACTTGACACAAAAAGATGTCGAATTTTGCTTTGTTCTATATACAATATTGCAAACCAAAGCCCAATAAGGGTTAATGATACACTAAAGGTGTCGGGCATTATTTTTCGGGAATAAATAAACCAATTTGAAACTATTAATAAAATGGTAGATAAAAATGCATGCTTTTCCGAAAAAAACTGTTGGACTAATTTATAAAAGAAATAACTCCCAGCAGACGAAACAACTAGCACGATTAGTCTCCCATACCATTCGGTCCATCCAAAAACAAGGGCAAATAGGTAAATTAAATAATTTAAAACGGGAAACTCGGTGCCAGTAATTCCTGTTTTTTCGCCCGCCATATCAACACAAGGATAGAAAATGTTGGAATCATTTTCAAAAAAATTTCGAGCAACCATATTCCCAGTTACTTGTCGCCAACTATGAGCAACATCAATGGGTGGAAACCAAATTCCATATATTCGAATCAAAAAAAATAGAACTATCCAAAATCGGATATCTAACAGGCTTTTTTTTGATACGAAATTGGAAATTTTCAATGGTTAGGTTTTAGGCTGATATTTACGACGAATTAAATCATAAATTTTTAAACAAGCACTAGAATTTTCGTCCCAATCATTTGCTTGCTTAATTTCATCTAAGTAATCAAATGCTTCCGAAAGGTCATTCATTTCGTTTAATTTTTTTATCTCTTGACCATATTTTTCCGAATCATTATTAAATAATTCTTTTGTAAACAAAAAACGCTCATTAATTCCTATTGCCTTTACAAGGTCAGTGATGGGTGCCTTTTGCATTTTAGAAACGATACTTTTGTCTTCCCTGTTTTCGATGCTGTCATTTAAGGTTTTATTCTCATTTTTAAACTTGTCGGCAATGGTTGTTACATTTTGATTAATTGCGACGTTAATTGGGTCTATATTTGTTTTTTTAACTTCTGTTGGCTCAACTATTGGCACTTCTTTAATTTCTTTTTCTGCTTCTCTTTCAACAGGTTTTGGTTTTAAAATATTTTCATCAATTGTAATCACTTTCTCAATCTTTTCTTCTTCTATAATCTTCTTTTCTTCAATTATTGGATTTTCCGAAACTGGTTTTTCAACAATTTGAGATTTGGGTATTTCAACTTTCGCCAAAACTGATTCTTTCTTGATTTCAATATCTTTTTTGTTTTCAGGTTTTGATGAATTTTTTTCAGAACCTTCTTCCTGATTAATTTTATCTAAATTGCAATACGTTTCGTATAACTCCGAAATATTTTTTTTAATAATATCGATTTCAATTTGTGGAATTCGACCTTTATGATCATTAATTACTTGGGTTTGTTCAATTATTGCATCTAAAATGTCGATAATTTGGGCTTTTAATATTTCTCTTCTCATCTTGAAATAGAATATGTTGATTTATTTTGCTAAAATTAATATCAAAATCTTACATTTGCATAAAAGATTTTTCTATAAAAACTATGGCATAAAAATAATAGAGATTTCTGAGTTTAAATGTGTTTTAAGTAAATTTTATTAACAGCATTATGTTTTTAGAAAACAAAAATAATAAAAATCAAGGTAAAGGATGGGTTGAAGTAGTTTGTGGATCAATGTTTTCGGGAAAAACCGAAGA